>NZ_JCBANC010000038.1:0-62047 GCF_059760815.1 Achromobacter sp. 1012554356
GGTCGTGATCGCCGCCGTCAACGTCGTTTTGCCGTGGTCAACGTGACCAATCGTACCCACGTTCACGTGCGGCTTGGTACGTTCAAACTTGCCTTTTGCCATGGCTGACTCCTGACCTGGATTGCGCTTCTGACTGAAGAAAAGAATTTGGAATTTGTGGTGCCCATGGCGCGGATCGAACGCGCGACCTCTCCCTTACCAAGGGAGTGCTCTACCACTGAGCCACATGGGCATTTAAAAATCTTGGAGCGGGTGAAGGGAATCGAACCCTCGTCGTAAGCTTGGAAGGCTTCTGCTCTACCATTGAGCTACACCCGCGGCAAACCCTTTCACCTTTTCACTTCCCAACCCTTCGAAATGAAGGCCGGTAAAACCTTGCCACCTTCTTTGCGAAGGGTGCGCAAGGCCGCCTGGCCTTACATTGCAAATCCAGGCAAACCGCGCCTGGATTTAGGTATGGGTCTCTGGTGGAGGAGGTTGGATTCGAACCAACGTAGGCGCAAGGCCAACAGATTTACAGTCTGCCCCCTTTAACCACTCGGGCACCCCTCCAGCGGAGAACTTGAGATTATGAACACTTTCAAATCCGCTGTCAAACCATTCGGACGAAAAATTCAAAATTTCAGTTCCACCTCCGCCGCGTTTCCGCGCAGAGGGGGCGAAGCTTACAGGTTTCCGCGAATTGCTGCACGAAAAAGCTGAGAATATTTTTCAGCGGAGAAATTGACCGGGTTGGTTCCAGCGGACGGATCCTGGCTGGCCATGTGCCCCACCCGCTCGGCCTGGGCATCGTCCAGGCCGATTTCGGCGAGGGTGTGAGGGATGCCGACCTGCTCGCGCAGGGCCAGGACCCAGTCGAGCACCGCGGCCGGGCCTTGCTGGGGCAGACCGAGGTAGCGGGCGAGCGCTTCGAGGCGCGGCGCGACTGCCTGTTCGTTGGCCTTGAGGACATAAGGCATGAGGATGGCGTTGAGCAGGCCGTGGTGTGCGTCATAAAGCGCGCCAAGCGGGTGTGCCAGCGCGTGCATGGCGCCCAGGCCGCGCTGAAAGGCGGTGGCGCCCATGCAGGATGCGGTGAGCATTTGCTGGCGCGCCTGCAGATCGGCGCCATTGGCGACTGCCTGCGGCAGATATTCCTTGATGAGGCGCATGCCTTCCAGCGCGATGCCTGCCGCCATCGGATGAAAGACCGGCGAATAATAGGCTTCGAGATTGTGCGACAGCGCATCCATGCCCGTGGCGGCGGTGATCTTCGGCGGCAGGCCGATCGTGAGTTCGGCGTCGAGGATCACGATGGACGGCAGCATGCGGGCATGGAAGATGATGCGCTTCACTTGCGCGGCTTCATCGGTGATGACGGACGCGCGTCCAACTTCGGAGCCGGTGCCTGCGGTGGTCGGCACGGCCACGACGGGCGCCATGCCGGCGGCGTTGACGCGCAGGTAGTTGTCGCCGACGTCTTCGAAGTCCCACAGCGGCCGGTCCTGGCCGGCCATCAACGCAATGGCCTTTGCCGCATCGAGCGCGGAGCCGCCGCCGAATGCGATCACGCCGTCATGGCGCCCCCGCCTGAACACCGCCACGCCGTCATCAACATTGCGCCCGGTCGGATTGCCCTTGATGTCGTGGAATACGGCGCAGTCGAGGCCCGCATCGCGGCACGCGGTCACCGCATCACGAACCATGGGCAGCGTGGCAAGTCCCGGGTCAGTGACGAGCAACGGACTTTTCATGCCGAGCTCGCCGCAATAGCCCGGCAGCTCCTTGATGCGTCCAGGGCCTGTCTTGATGGCCGTGGGATAGTTCCAGTTGACGGCGGGGACGGTCATGTTTCGAATCCTGATGGCGCGGCGTCAGAGGCTGCGCAGATGGAAGGACTTTGGCTGCGTGAGCTGTTCGTATCCGACTGACGACAAGGACACGCCGCGTCCCGATTGCTTGACGCCTGTCCACGCGAGCGCCGGGTCAAGGTAGTCGCAACGGTTCATGAAGAAGGTGCCCGTGCGCAACTGCCTGCCGATGTGCGATGCGGCGGCTTCGTCCTGCGTGTAGGCCGCCGCCGTCAGACCATACGGGCTGTCGTTCATCAGCGCGATGGCCTGATCGTCGCTGTCTACCGGCATGATGCCGACGACCGGGCCAAAGCATTCTTCGCTCATGATGCGCATGCGATGATCAACCTGGGTCAGTAAGGCGGGCGCGACATAACATGAGCTTTTGCTCATAAGTGAGTCTTCGCTCGCATTTTGAAAATGCGAGTGATCAATCAGATTTGCCGCGCCGGCGCTTACCGCCTGTTCGATGACGCCGCGAATCTCGGCCGCCGCGCGGGCACGAACGACCGGACCAAGCGTCGTGTCCGGCTGCAGCGGATTTCCCAGTACGTAGCGGTGCGTCAGGGCAACCGCGCGCTCGACAAACGCGTCATGCACGCTGCGCGCCACGTAGATGCGCTGGATGCCGCAACAGGATTGGCCGGCGTTGAAGAAAGCGCCGTCCACCAGGGACTCCACCGCCGCATCCAGATTGGCGTCTTCACGCACATAGGCGGGATCGTTGCCGCCCAGTTCAAGTCCGACGCCGATGTAGCGGCCCGCCGCGCTCTCCTGAACGATGCGCCCTCCCCGCACGGATCCGGTGAAGGACACATAGCCGATCTCGGGCGCGCGGATCAGCCGTTGCGTGATGTCGTGACTGGCGTGCAGGTACTGAAACACGCCTCTGGGCGCGCCCGCGTCGCGAAATGCGCGTTCAATGAGTTCCGCGCACAGCGGTGTCTGGTCGGAATGCTTGAGGATGACGGTATTGCCCGCCATCAATGCAGGCACGATGCTGTTCACAGCGGTCAGCAAGGGATAGTTCCATGGCGCGATGGTGAGCGCCACGCCGATGGGTTCGCGGCTGATGAAGCGCGTGAAACCGGCTTGCGCCGGCGCGGCGATGGGTGCGAGCGCGTCTTGCGCGATCGCGATCATGTGACGCGCCCGGGCCGCGAAGCCGTCTACCTCGCCGGGCGCGTGGCGCAACGGACGGCCCATCTGGATGGTGATGGCGCGCGCGATCTCGTCCTTGGCCGCCACGAAATGGGCCACGGCCGCCTCGACGATGCGCCCCCGCGCGTCGATGCCGAGCGCATGCCACTCAGGCTGCGCGCCCTGTGCGTTGGCCAGCGCCTGCGCGATCTGCGCGTCGCTGGCATAGGCGCGGCGGACGACCTCGCGTCCGTCTATCGGGCTGATGGTGATCAGTTCGTCGGTCATGGCGGCCCTGGGTTGCAATGGACGGGATCAGATGATTTCGAAGTAGCGGGCCAACTCCCAGTCGGTCACGTGGCGCCGGAACTGCCGCTCTTCCCATTCACGCGTCGCGGCATAGTGCTCGACAAACGCGTCGCCAAACAGCAGACGCGCGGCCTCGGATGCACGAAGACGCTGCGCGGCCTCCCACAAGGTGGTGGGCAGATGCAGATGCGCGGGAAATTCTTGCGTGTAGGCATTGCCCTGCACCATGGGCTCGGGCGACAGGCCCTGCTCGATGCCGTGCAACCCGGACGCCAACGCCGCAGCCAGGGCCAGATACGGATTGGCGTCGGCTGAACCGATGCGCACTTCGACGCGCTGCGATTTATCGCTGCCGGGAATGAGCCGCAGCGCCGTCGTCCTGTTCTCCATGCCCCAGGTCGCGTCCAGCGGCGCCCAGTACCCGGGCACCAGGCGCGAATAGCTGTTGATGGTCTGTGCGTACAACGCCATGAACTCGGGCAGATAGTGCTGCACGCCCGCCATGAAGGCGGCTTGCGTGCTGCTGACGCCATGCGGCTGCGACTCGTCGAAAAAGGCCGAGCGCCCCGAGTCGTGATGGCGCAGCGACAGATGGATGTGACCGCTCTGGCCGGGATGCTCGTGCGACCACTTCGCCATGAATGTCGCCATCAGACCGTTCTGCTGCGCGAGCGCCTTCGTGAAAGTCTTGAACAGAAACGCCTTGTCGCCCGCCGCCGCAGCGAGGTCCACGGCAAGCGCCGCTTCCAGCACGCCCGGGCCCGTTTCGGTGTGCAGGCCTTCGATCGGCATGTCCATGCGTTCACACAGGTCGAGCAGCTTGCGGTAGAAGTCCCCTTCGACCGTGCTGCGCAACACGGAATATCCGAAGTTGCCCGGCGTCCAGTTCTCCATGTTGCGGTAGTGCTTGGCGCGGACCGAATGCGGCGTTTCGCGGAACATGAAGAACTCATATTCCAACGCGGCGTAGACGTCGAATCCCATGTCCGCGGCGCGATCGATCACGCGGTGCAGCAGACGGCGCGGACAGATGGCGGCGGCATCGCCTTCGAATTCGGCCAAGAACAGCAGCATGTCTTCGCCGCCGGGGCCTTGCTCCAAGGGAAGCCGGCGCGCGCTCTGCGGCACGATCCGCATCTTTGCATCGGGGTATGCCGTGTGCCAGCCCGTGTAGCGGGTGTTGTCGTAGAGCTGGTCATCGAGGTCCCATCCCAACACGACATCGCAAAACGCGAGCCCGGAACGCAAGGCGCCCAGAAACTTGTCGCGCCGCAGGTACTTGCCCAGCATGACGCCGTCGACGTCGGACAAGCCCACTTTGATATGCGAGAGCGGGCTGGATTGGACCAGCCGCTCTGCGTCTTCCAGCGTTGCTACCCCTAGTGCGTGCATGCTTGTTCACCTTGTGGCTGAAGCGTTGCGCGGGACTGCACGTTTTTCCAGTCTAGTCACGATGCCACACGTTGGCAAACATGCCCTGCCCTGTATTCGCGCTACACCCAGCTGCAGCCACGCCGCGCCCCGTGGTTTCCCTAGGGCGGGCACACGACCTCAGTCCAGCGACACGCCGGCCGTCTTCACCATTTCGGCCCAATAGGCTGTGTCCTGCTGCAGCCGGCTCTTGAAGGCGTCCGGCGCGCTGCCGACAGGTTGGCTTCCGCCGCTGTTGATCTTGGCGATCACGGCGGGCGACTTCATGGCGCGGTCCACGGCCTGCGCCAGATACGCAACACGCTCAGGCGGCGTGCCGGCGGGCGCGAAAAGGCCGTACCAGTCGTCCGCGGTGATGCCTTCAAGGCCGGCCTGCTTCAACGTGGGTGCGCGCTTGAACACGCCGACGCCGTCGCCATGGCTCATGGCTAGGATCTGCAGCTTTCCGGCGGCCACCATGGGCTCGGCGGACGCGGGCGATGTGATGAGCATGTCGACGGTGCCGCCCAACAGATCCGTCACGGCGGGCGCGGCGCCGCGGTACGGCACGTGCACCAGCTTGACGTCGGCCTTCTTCGACACCAGCGCGCCCATCAGGTGGCTCATCGTGCCGTTGCCGGGCGTCGCGTACGTGATGACACCCGGCTGCTTGCGCGCCGCCGCCAGATAGGCGTCCAGCGTCTTGTACGGCCCGTCCGCACGCGACACGAGCACGAGCGGCGCCGAGGTGATCTGCGAGATCGGCACGAAGTCCTTCAGCGGATCGAAGCCCACATTCTTGTACAGGCGCGGATTCACGGCCATGACGCTGGTCTGCGACATCACGAGGGTGTAGCCGTCGGGCTTGGCGCGCGAGACCTGCGCGGTGCCGACGTTGCCGCCCGCCCCCGAACGGTTCTCGACCACCACGCTCTGGCCCGTGATGGCGCCCAGTTCCTGCGCGATCAGACGCGCAACGCCGTCGTTGCCACCGCCGGGCGGAAACGGCGAGACCACGGTGATGGCCTGCTTCGGATAGTCCGCCAACGGCGCCGGTGCCTGCGCGTGGGCCGTGACTCCCCACAGCAGGCCCGCCATCGCGGCGGCGGTCTTGCATGCGTGCAATGCGTGATGCTTCATCTGGATTTCCCCTTGAGTTGGCGGCCGGATACTCGGCCGTCCTTTGCATTCCGGTTCGCCATGAACCGTCCGCACCCCGCCGGCAAAGGCCGCCGGGGCGTACTGATCAGGTTGAAGCGTGGGTGACGCCGCGCGCGCAAGCGCGGCGGCGGTGTCAGCCGGCCGGAGACCCGGGGAACCGGTAGGTGGCGCGTTCCCGCTCGTCGATCTGCTTGACGAGGTTGGTTTCCCAGGCCAGGTACTGCCTCGCGGCAGCCTTGTTGCCGTCGTGACGGTCATGCACGAAGAAGAGGTAGTCGATGCAGTCGCTGTCGGGCGGATCGGCGGGCGAGGATTCCAGCGGGATCCCTTGCGCGGTCCAGCTTTCGGGCGTGCCCGTGTTCGCCTTGACGTCCGGCATGCCCAATGCGCGCAGGTCGCTCGCCGCCCAGGCCGCCAGCGCGGCGTCCTCGGCCAGCAGGATGACGGGACGCGCGGGATCGAGCGGCAGCCGATCCAGGCGCGGCCGGATCGACCAGCGCGCGCCGGCGATGTGGCGCGTTCGATACCGCATGCTGGGGCGGATATCGATGGCCTGCGCGCCCTGCGCCAGCGCATCCGCAAGCTGCGCAGCGGACAGCACGGTGACCGCCGGGACCGGCGCTGAGGACACGTCGTTGACCAGGACGGCGCCGCTTCCTGCATCGAGCGTGCAGGCGTCCCAGCCCATTTGCCGCAGCCAGCTGGCGACGACCGGCGCGCGCACGCCTTCCGCATCGAACACGACGATCCGTGCGCCGCGCACGGCAATGTACTGGTCCGTCGCCTGGATGAGCTGTCCACCCGGCGCGTGTTGCGCGCCCGGCAGGGAACCTTGCGCGAATTCCTCGGCGCTGCGTACATCGCACAGGAACGTGGTGCGGGCGGCGTCGCCCAGCCAGGCCTGGACCTGCGCGGCGTTCGCCGTCGGTACGCCATGGCGCCGTGCGAGCTGCGCGGAGCGCTGCGCCAGCGCAGCAACATCGCCCTGCGGAACGTCGTCCGCATAGCGGCGGCGCGCGCCGTGCTCGAGCTGCAGGTCCTCCAGATACCAGCCCTGCGTGCCGTTCTCGAGCGCGTAAACGGGATTGGGAACGCCAAGGTTGATCAGCGTCTGCGCCCCGATGATGCTGCGGGTGCGGCCGGCACAATTGATGACGATGGTGGTGTCTGGCCGTGTCGCCAGCGTGTGGGCGCGCAGCGCCAGCTCGCCGTTGGGGCAGCAGATGCCGCCCGGAATGCTCATCTTCTGATATTCGGTGAAGGGACGCCCATCCAGCACGATGAGGTCGTCGCCGCGGCGCTGGCGTTCGGCCAATTCGCGGGCGCCGATGCGTGGGGTGTGGAAAACCTCTTCGGCCAGTTCGCCGAAGGTCTTGCTGGGTACGTTCACGCCGGCAAATGCCGCGTAGCCATCGCGCTGCCATTGCGCCAGCCCGCCCGCCAACTGACGCACATTGGTGTAGCCGAGCGCGGCCAGTGCGCGGGCGGCACGCGCCGCGGTGTCGTCATCACCGCCGTCGTCGTAGACGACGACGCGCACGTCACGGCGGGGGGCGAGACGCACGATGTCGACTTCAAGCCTGCTGTAGGGCACCGGCGCGGCGTAGAAAAGATGGGACTCGCCGTACTGGCCATGTTCGCGCACATCCAGCAGCGCGATCTCGCCGCCATCGTGCAGCCACTGCTTGAGCGTATGCGAGTCGACGCTGGCGGAATGTTGGTCGTGAGAGGACTGCATCATGAGATTCGGAGGGAGCGAAGGGGTTGGGACAGCGCGGCAAGGCCGCGTTCCAGATCGGCGATGAGGTCGTCGGGATCTTCCAGGCCGATATGCAGGCGCAACATGGGGCCGCTGGCCTGGTAGCCGGGGAGGGATCGCGAGTTCTGCAGATAGACCGGTATCACCAGGCTTTCGAATCCGCCCCACGATGCGCCAATGCCATAGAGCTGCAGGCTGTCGATAAGCCGTTCGGCATCGGCGTCGGTGTAGGCGTCGGACAGTTCGAGCGTCAGGAGGCCATTGGCGCCATTGCAATCGCGCCGCCAGATGGCGTGGGACGCGTCGCCCGGCAAGGCGGGATTCAAGACGCGCGAGACTTCGGGCCGTGCCTGCAGCCACTGAGAGATTCGCAGCGCGCTGCGGGCGTGCTGCGCCAAGCGCAACGGCAGCGTGCGCATGCCGCGCAGCACCAGAAAGGCATCGTCGGCGCCCACCGTCTGGCCGAAGTCGATCGTGGCGCGTTCCAGCGCGCGCCAGGCACGTTCGTTGGTGACTACCGCGCCCATCATGACGTCGGCATGGCCGCCGAGGTATTTGGTCGCGGCCAGGATGGAAATATCGGCCCCTAATGCGAGCGGCTGTTGCAGCAAACCGGACGCCCACGTGTTATCCACAGCCAGCCAGCAACCGTGTTTTTTCGCAGTTGTGGATAACTCGATGAGATCCGGCATCTCGTAGGTCAAAGACCCCGGCGACTCGGCGTAGATCATGCGGGTATTGGGCCGGATCTGCAGTTCGATGCCCACGCCGTCTGGGCGGTAGTACGTGAATTCGATACCCAGGCGGGTCAGGTGTTCGGCGCAGAACCGGCGCACCGGCTCATACACGGCATCGGTCAGCAGCACGTGGTCGCCCGCGCGAAGATAGGCGAGCAGCACGGTGACGATCGCGGCCTGGCCCGTGGGGTAGAGCTTGGCGCGATAGCCCTCTTCCAGTTCGACCAGCGCGTCTTCCAATGCGTGCGTGCTGTCGGTGCCGCGCGCGCCGTAGGAGGGCAGCCGCTCCTGTTCGCGGCGCGCCCGCGTATCTCGCCACGCCTGCACGCTGTCGAAAACATACGTGCTGGCGCGCGTGACCGGGGTGTTGACCCAGCCTTGTTGAGGACGTCCCGCGCGCAGCAGGCGCGTTGCGGACCGGAAGGGCTTGCTCATGATCAGCGCCGCGTCTGCACGCCGATGGGCATGATCTTGCAGGTGCCGGTGTCCAGGTCGAAGCCCAGACGTTGGTCCAGCGTTTCCAGGGCGCGCCCGTACATGTGCAGGTGGCGGATGACACTGTCGCCTTGAATCTCCACGGCGTGGATATCGTCGGGCATCAGCGCGATGCCGCTGCCGGGGCCGACGACGACGGTGTCGACCTTCTCCAGCTTGCCGACGCCCGGCTGGGAGCCATCGTCGATGCGGTCGTACACGTAGTTGTATTCGACGCCTTCGACCGCCGCGATACACGCCCAGGTGGTGTGGTTGTGCGGCACGATCTTCTTGCCCGGGCGCATCACGTTCAGGTAGAGCGCGTAGCTTTTGTCGGCGTCTTCGGCAATGAGATAGCGGGCCTGACGTTCGTCGCCTTCAGGCGGCGGATAGCGGTCGGCGCCCCACCAGGCGGTGTTGCCGGCCAGGGCGACCAGCTCGTCCAGAACCGATTGCAGGCTGTCGCGGTTCAGGCCCTTATTTCCTACAGTTTTTTTAATATTTTCGACCGCGCTATCGATGCCGGCCTGTTGAGGATGTGCAGTGCTCACGTCGACGTTCCCTCTTGTTTCATGAGTTATTGCACTTACTGTATCGCCGGGTCAGCACGCCAACAATTTAAATTGCTTGAAGATTCCATTAGGACTGCTAATGTGTCGGGTTATCCCTGAACCCGTTCTTCACACCCAGAATGCGGAATCTCGACCTTGATCTGCTGCGCACGCTTGCGGCAATCGCCCAGCATGAAACGTTCTCGGAAGCCGCCAACCGGCTGCACAAGACGCAGTCGGCAATCACGCAGCAGATGCAGCGGCTCGAGGCCATGATCGGCCTGCCCCTCTTTGAAAAGCAGGGGCGCAACAAGGTGCTGTCCTCTCACGGGCGGCGTCTGGTGGAATACGCGCGGCACATGCTGGCCATCAATGACGAAGCGTTGCGGGCGCTGCAGGCCGGGCCGTTGGAAGGCGATCTGCGGTTGGGCGCACCGCTGGACGTGGCCGACACGATCCTGCCCACCCTGCTGACGCACATCGCGCGCGTCGCGCCGCGCGTGAAGCTGGAGATCCGGGTTGATCGCAGCCCATTCCTGATGGACGCGCTGCGCGCCGGCGAGATCGATCTGACCATCTCGACGCGCTTTGATCAGGACTTCGAGGGCGTGGCGTTGCGCACGTCGCCGACGGTCTGGCTGGCGTCCGCGGATTACGTGCACGATGCCCATTCGCCCGTGCCGCTGGTGCTGGCGGACGAGCCCAGCATCTTCCGCCGGCTGGCGCTCAACGCGCTGGAGCAGGCGCAGGTGCGCTGGCACACGAACTACGTGGCGCCAAACCTGGTGGGCATCAAGGCGGCGCTACGCGCGGGCCTGGGCGTGACGGCGCGCAGCGTGGAACTGCTGGGGCCGGAGATGCGGGTGCTGGGAGAAAAGGAAGGACTGCCGCCACTGCCGGATGTGACGTACTTCCTGTGGATAAGGCGTGATCTCATCAATCCGCTGACGCGGCAGGTGTACGACATGCTGCGGACCAACCTGGGGCTTGCGCAGCAAGGCGCCGCGGCGGCTACCCCGCCGCGGTCCGTGGTTCAGTAACGGTCGAAGATCTGCTGCATGGCAGCCGTATCGCGCGTGACCGTCAAGGCGAGCATCAGCAGGATGCGCGCCTTTTGGGGATTGAGATCACGCGCCGCGACAAAGCCCAAGGTGGCGTCGTCGACTTCGACGTCGCGCGCCACGAACCCGCTGCCGGTGCGGCTGGATCGCACGACCGCCACGCCGCCATCCGCTGCGCGGCGCAGGCCTTCGATGGCCAGGTCGGTGGCGTTGCCGTCACCCACGCCCGCCAGCACGATGCCGTCGGCCGCGCTGGCCAGGAAATCGATCAGGTCGGCCTGCAGGTTGGCGTACGCGTAGACGATGTCGACGCGCGGCCAGCCGGCCTTTTCCAGTAATGCGAGTGAAAACTCGCTTTGTTCGCCGAAGGTGGTGGCGTTGCGCGAATAGAAGTTGGGCGCGCCGCCGTGCATGACGCCGGCGCGGCCACGATTGGGCGACGCGAAGGCGCACAGGCCCGCGCTGGCGATCTTCTGGATTTCGCGGGCGTAGTGGATGTCTTCGTTCATGACGACGAGCGGCCCGCGGCCGCGCGCGTCGGGATGACGCGCCAGCGCCACCGCGTTGTACAGGTTGGCCGGTCCTTCGGCGCCGAGCGCCGTGGCAGGACGCATTGCGCCGACCAGCACGACGGCCTTGTCATGGCGGTTGACCAGGCTGAGGAAATACGCCGTTTCCTCAAGCGTGTCCGTGCCGTGCGTGATGACGATGCCGGCCACCGAGGCGTCCTGGCAAAGCGTGTCAACGCGTTGCGCCAGCGCGCGCCAGACGTCGTGCGTCATGTTCTGGCTGCCGACGTTGGCCACCTGCTCGGCGCGGATCTCGGCAACGCTGGCAAGCTGCGGCACCGCGGCAAGCAGGTCGTTCACGGAAAACGTGCCGGACTTGTAGCCCGCGGACGTGGCGTCGGTTTGGGCCCCTGCTATCGTGCCGCCCGTTGCGAGCACCGCAATGACGGGCAATGCGCGTTCAGGCATCCACGGCTCCGGAAAGGCCTTGGCGTTCGAGGAGCGAGTTCAGATGCTCCCAGCCGTGGAAGTCGATGACGATCTGCCCTTTTTCCTTGGCGCCCACCTTCAGCGCGACGCGCGTGCCCAGATGGTCGGACAGCGCTTCTTCAAGACGCGTCAGGTCGCGCGACACGCCGTTGGCTTTCTTCTTGGGCGAGGCCGAGGCTTCGGCTTCCTTGGCGGTCTTGGCGACGAGCTTTTCGGCCTCGCGCACCGACAGGCGGCGCGCGATGATGAGGTTGGCCAGCTGGATCTGCGTGGCCGCGTCGACGGCCAGCAGCGCGCGGGCGTGGCCCATGTCAACGTCGCCGGCCAGCAGCATGGTCTGCACGGGCGCGGCCAGGTTCAGCAGACGCAGGAGGTTGCTGGTGGCGGAACGCGAACGGCCGATGGCCTGCGCAGCCTGTTCGTGCGTCAGGCCGAACTCATCGAGCAGACGGCGCACGCCGTGCGCTTCTTCCAGCGGATTCAGGTCTTCGCGCTGAATGTTTTCGATGAGCGCCATGACGGCCGCGTTTTCGTCGGCGACCTCTCGCACGAGCACCGGCACTTCCTTCAGGCCGGCAAGCTGCGCCGCGCGAAAGCGCCGTTCACCCGCGATGATCTCGTAGTGGCCGGGCACATCGCCCAGCGCACGCACGAGAATCGGCTGCATGATGCCTTGCGTGCGAATCGATTCGGCCAGCTCGCCCAGGGCACCCTCGTCCATGCGCGTGCGCGGCTGGTATTTGCCGGCGCGCATCTTCGAGATGGGCAGGGTGGAAGGCGGACCCTCGGGCTTGGCGACAGCCTTGCCGATGTTGTCGATCGCGGGCGCGTCGGCGCCCAGCAAGGCGTCCAGTCCGCGACCCAATCCCTTGGGTTTCTTGGTGGCCATAATTAAATCCTCTTTCCTTCTGTCTTTGTATCCTGAGCGCCGAGCTCAGGCGTCCGCCTGCTCGGCGGGCAGGCGGTACCAATACGCGTAACAGTCTTTGAATCCGTAGCGGGCATACAGCGTCCGCGCCGCGGTGTTTTCCGGCTCGACCTGCAGGTAGGCCGTGCTGGCGCCGCCGGCGGCCCCTTCGGCCAGCAAATGCTCCATCAGGACGGCGGCGTAGCCTTTGCGCCGATGTCCTGGATGGGTAACGATGTCGAACAGGCCGAGCAGGTCGCCTTCGCGCACGGCCATGCCCGCGACCACCACCTGCCCTGCCGCGTCGGTGGCCAGCACGGGCAGCTTATCCACAGCCAGGCCCTGCAAGCGCGTCTGATGTTCGTCGATGTGCGCGGCAGACGAGCCGCGCAACGCCCCGACCGCCGCCGCGAAGCGTTCGGCATCGACCATGCTGAAATGCAAATCGCTCCTGACGCTTGCGCGGGGAGCGAGCGGCGTGCTCATGACGCGAGTCTCACCGGTGTAGATATAACCGCGGGCCTCCAGTTCGGCGTCGAGCGAAAAATCGGGGCCGATGGAGGTGATGCGAAGCACCATGGGCAAACCCTGGCGCGCATACAACGATGAACAATACGCCAGCCGCTCATCCAAAGGACGTGTGGATAACCCCAGCACATTGACGCTGCGAACCCGCTTGGCCGGCGAATGGGCGAAACGCACCAACCAGCCATCATAGATCACCTGCGCGCCCACAGCAGTGGCGTTGAGCGCCGCATCTTCCAGCCGCACGCGCAGCGTATCGCGCACGTCGGCGGGCGGCGTGGAGATGGCTGTCTGGGTCGGAAAAAAGAGCGCGGCGTCGGACATGGGGACGGCTAGTTCAGGTCCTTCCTGACGCGTTCTATCATTTCGGCACCGAACGAGATGTAGGCCTGCGCGCCGCGTGACGCGCGGTCATACACGACACCCGGCATCCCGTAACTGGGTGCTTCGGCCAAGCGCACATTGCGCGGCACGACCGTCTTGAAGACCTTGTCGCCGAAGTGCGATTCGAGTTGCGCGGACACCTGCTGTTGCAGGGTCATGCGCGGGTCGAACATGACGCGCAGCAATCCGATCACGCGCAGATCGTCGTTGATGTTGCGATGCACGCGTTTGATGGTGTTGACGAGATCGGACAGGCCTTCGAGCGCGAAGTATTCGCACTGCATCGGGATGATGACGCCATGCGCGGCAGCCAGGCCGTTGAGGGTAAGCAGGGACAGCGTGGGCGGGCAGTCGATGAGCACGAAGTCGTACTGGGTCGCGACGGTGTCGATGGCGGCCTTCAGTTGGCGTTCGCGCTGTTCCATCTGCACCAGATCGATCTCGGCGCCGGAAAGTTCGCGGTTGGCGGGCAGCACGTCGTAGCCGCCGGACTCCGACTTCACGCGCGACTGTTCGATGGAGGATTCGCCGATCAGCACCTGGTACAGATTGGATTTCAGCGAATTCTTGTCGATGCCGCTACCCATGGTGGCATTGCCCTGCGGGTCCAGGTCCACCAGCAGCACGCGCTGATTATGCGTGGCAAGGCCCGCCGCCAGATTGATGGCGGTCGTCGTCTTGCCCACTCCGCCCTTTTGATTGGCAATGCAGAAGACGCGGGCGGATGTGCTGGGGGGTATGTTCTTCATAGGGTTCCTTGACTGCGGCGCATCCAGATCAGGCAGCGTTCTGCTTGCAGCTCCGGGACTTGGAGCGGCTGAATATGATCGACTTGCCATTCCCCGCGCGCGTGCAGCGCCTGGATTTCTTCTTCGGGGAGCTTGCCCTTCATGGCGACGAGGGTACCATTCTTGGCTACGTGGCGACCCGCGAGTTGCGCAAAATCATCCAATGATGCAAACGCTCGCGACGTCACGATGTTGCACTCGGCGGGATCCAGCGTTTCGATGCGCGCATGCTGCGATTGCAGGTTGGGCAAACCCAGCGCGCCGCTCATCTGACGCACGAACGCAGTCTTCTTTTCGACCGCGTCAACGCAGGTTACCGACCACTGGGGCCGCATGATGGCCAGGACGACGCCAGGCAGCCCGCCACCCGAGCCGACGTCGTAGACCTTGGCCGGACCATCGGGCGCTGCCAGCGCCTCGCTGAAGGGCTTCACGGCCGCAAGGCTATCGAACAGATGCTGCACGAGCATCTGCTGCGGATCGCGGATGGCGGTCAGGTTGTAGGTGCGATTCCAGCGCTGCATCTGCGCAAGATAATTGAGCAGTTTGGCGATGGCGCCGTCGTCGGCGTTCACGCCCAGCTGCTCGCATGCGCGAGTGAGTCGGCCGGCCATGTCGATGCCGGCCTGATTGGCGGGCGCGCTCATGCCGCTTGCTTGCGCGAGCCGTAATGCAGGCGCTTCAGGTGAATGAGCAGGAGCGAAATGGCAGCCGGCGTGACGCCGGAAATGCGCGCGGCCTGGCCGATCGTTTCCGGACGATGCGTCTTGAGCTTCTGACGCACTTCAAAGGACAGGCTGGTCACGGCGTCGTAGTCGACATCAGCCGGGATCGGCTGTTGCTCGTGGGCAATGTGCTTTTGCACCTCGTCCTGCTGGCGCGCAATGTAGCCGGCGTACTTGACCTGGATCTCGACCTGCTCCGAGAGCACGTCGTCCTCGACGACGCCCGGGCCGGCTAGCAGCGTGCCGTCCACGTTTTGGGCGGCCATCAGGGCTTCATAGGTCACGTTCGGGCGCTTCAACAGATCTGCTAGTGAGTACTCACGTTCGATCGCCTTGCCGAGCAGCGGCTCGGCCACCTCGGCGGGCAGCAGACGCGGATTCACCCATGACGACTTCAGGCGCTCGACTTCAGCGGCGACGGCGTCGCGCTTACGGTTGAACGCGTCCCATCGTGTATTGTCGACAATTCCGAGTTCACGACCGATTTCCGTCAGGCGCAGATCGGCATTGTCTTCGCGCAGGCTCAGGCGATATTCGGCACGGGACGTGAACATGCGGTACGGCTCAGTCACACCGCGCGTGACCAGATCGTCGACCAGGACGCCCAGATAGGCTTCGTCCCGGCGCGGGGTCCACTGCTCACGGTCCTGCGATTTCAGGGCGGCGTTCACGCCAGCCAACAGGCCTTGAGCCGCGGCTTCTTCGTAGCCGGTGGTGCCGTTGATCTGTCCGGCGAAGTAAAGCCCTTCAATTGCCTTGGTTTCGAGCGTGCTCTTAAGTCCACGTGGATCGAAGTAGTCGTATTCGATGGCGTAGCCAGGCCGCATGATGTGCGCGTTCTCAAGCCCGGGCAGCGAATGAATCAGATCCAGCTGCACATCGAAAGGCAGGCTGGTCGAGACGCCATTGGGGTACACCTCGTGCGTATCCAGCCCTTCCGGTTCCAGGAACACCTGGTGGGATTGCTTATCGGCAAACCGATGGATCTTGTCTTCGATGGACGGGCAATAGCGAGGGCCCACGCCCTCGATGACGCCGCTGTACATCGGCGACCGATCGAGGCCGCCACGAATGATGTCGTGGGTGCGCGCGTTGGTATGGGTGATCCAGCACGGCAACTGGCGCGGATGCATGGCCACATTGCCCATGTAGGAGAACACGGGTACCGGGTCCAGGTCGCCGGGCTGTTCTTCCAGGATGGCGTAGTTGATCGTGCGGCCATCAATGCGCGGCGGCGTGCCGGTCTTGAGGCGGCCTTGGGGAAGCTGCAGCTCTTTCAGACGCTGACCCAGCGAAATCGCGGGAGGGTCTCCGGCGCGGCCGCCCGAATAGTTTTGCAGGCCGACGTGGATCAGACCATTCAGAAACGTGCCGGCAGTCAGCACCACCGTCTTGGCGCGAAACTTCAGGCCAACTTGCGTCACGGCGCCAACGACCCGATCCCCTTCCACCATCAGGTCCTCGACCGCCTGCTGGAACAACCACAGGTTCGGCTGGTTCTCGAGGCGTCCCCGAATGGCCTTGCGGTACAGGACACGATCGGCCTGCGCTCGCGTTGCGCGTACGGCCGGACCCTTCGAGCCGTTCAGAATACGGAACTGGATGCCGGCCTCGTCGGTGGCCAATGCCATGGCCCCGCCCAACGCGTCCACCTCTTTGACGAGGTGGCCCTTGCCGATTCCGCCGATGGACGGATTGCAAGACATTTGGCCAAGGGTCTCGATGTTGTGCGTGAGCAGCAGCGTCTGCGCACCGGTGCGGGCGGCAGCCAATGCCGCCTCAGTGCCGGCGTGGCCGCCACCGACGACGATGACATCGAATTCGCGGGGATAGTCCATGATGGGGGGAGGTAAAGAAGAGAGCGATCGGCGCTCATTATAGAGGCAGGGGTTGCATGTTTCACGTGAAACATGCGGACAGGTTGTTTTATGTGGCGACCGGGCGCATTTGGGCTGGGCGGTTGGTATCGAATGGCTGGATGGGTGGGTAGATATCGGCACCTGCCCGGTGTTCTCGGGGATGTTCCACGTGAAACATGTCCGTCGCTTGTCGACTAAGTACGTAAAGGGCGGACGTTGGCGGTGTTTCACGTGAAACAGTGATGACGGTCTGAAGAGCTTATGGTTGACCGAACGTGGCATGAGGGTGATCGGCGGCGGTGGGCTCTCCGCAAAACTTATCTGCGCCTGGGACCAAGAGACCGAATGCGGGTCCTGCTCATTAAGCTATCTTTGCCATAACAGAGAAAGGCGGTGGCGGCCGGTGCTTGCAGTGTTTCACGTGGAACATTCCACGCAACGTTGCTTCGGCGCGTTGTGAGCCCCCTCCCCTACGACAATCTTCTAGTTTCTCGTCGCTCGACAAGGTGATGGCGGGGGTATTGCGGCCGCAACCCACATCTGTTCCCGTGAATCCGGGTCCTGCATCCGGCCTCTCGAGCAATAACGCGTTTGGTGTGCATAACCTGCAGTCCCGGGACACGCAGGCGAGACTGGCTGCGACGTTTCACGTGGAACAATGTGTCTGGGCTGCAGGGTGCCCAACCAATCTGTCATCCGGGAAGTCGGAGGCCGAGAGCGCTGGCAACCGGCTCCGTTTGGCCACTACCTACTGCGGATCAGGGCATGGTCGTTGTCGCCACTCCGCCTCTGTCTCGGCAAACGAGCCAGCAGACAAGGCCTCCCTACCCCAACGAGAGCCGAACCCGACCACACTTTCCCTTGTGCGGCAGTTGGATTCCTCATCCGGCAAATTCGCCGCCAAGGGTCGTGGGAGGCCGTTGTTCCACGTGAAACAACGGTGTGCAGCGGGTCCCGCCTCCATCCCGAACCATCACTATGTGGCCTCGCCCCCGAAGTGGGGAGTTCCGCCACGTAGTAATCGAAGAAACCGCCAGACCGCTCTATCCCCGCTGACAGACTTTGACTGTTTCACGTGGAACATCGTGCGAGGCACCCGAAAATTGGTTCGGGCAGCCAACTAATCGCCGACGCCCAGGGCTATAGCAGCTCTCGTGATAGCGGAAAACCAGGAGCCGATGTTCGCGGTCCGCGCACCAGAAACCACGCGTCGGCCACTCTATCAACGGTGCTCAGCGCTAAAACGATGGATGGAACCTGGCAAAGCTGCGTGCGCAACGCGGAATTCTCAGGCGTCCGCGCTCCTGCGCCCAGCCAAATCGAGAGAAATGTTCCACGTGAAACACGCGGATGCAGCGAGACGTTTTGCAGGAGCTGTGTTTCACGTGAAACACGACTTGGTGCTATTAGCCATTGAGCTCTATGGCAAGTCCGTTGGCACCGGCGATCTCCCCTACTGCGCTTTTCGAAAGCGCTGACACGAGTCCAACCTCGACGCGTCCAATAATCGAGTCAGCAATCCGAAAAGGTAAGAAAAATGATAAATAACGATTTATTCGACCCTTACCTACCCCCTGCCCGGAAAAACGCCTTTTTTTCCATGGCCAGGCCGGACGGCAACGCGTCAGCGCGTATGTTTGCAGATCGCCGCCGATCGACCAGGTCTCAATCCCTACGCCCGCGCAAGTCTTCGCCGGCGAAGTTACCCACACGTTTGCCCGAGCGCCGGGCCGTCTGGCGAGAGCGCATCAGAGCATGCGGACAGAATGCGGCGAATCGAACAGACCTGGTCGTGACGCGCGGAGCTACCCAGGCATGCGGCTTATCCACAGACACTAGCTAACGACAACGCACTATGAAAAGAATCGAAATCCCACGCGGAGAACCTGGGTTACGCACACTCTTATCAACAGGCAATCCTGTGAGCAGACCTAGGATGCCGCGATCAAACCGCGGCCCCGCAACGCGGTCACGTAACGCCTGACAGCTCATCGACATATGCACACTCGGGCCGTGCCCCTCCGGCAAATTCGACTTAATGCGAGACGACTTATCCACCGAAATCCCCACGCATTCGAAGCAAGACCACAGAAACTGAAACTGCGGTGAGTGCAGGAGAAAACACGCGCAAGTGAAGTCGGTTATGGGAGTGCGGAAAGACGAAAAGCAACTTCAACAACTTGCTGAACTCTTGCACAAGCGCACGGTCAAATCGCGCGGCCCAAAACCCCGAGGCGGTTTATTCACAAAATTATCCCCACCCCGGATATCCAGTGGGCAGTGCCAGACCGGCGCACCTGTTCATTGACCCGACAATAATCTTCCTCGTACTCCCGACGCCGCGCCATCATCCATATGGCCGAGGCGCTCGCGGCTTCATGTGAAATGCTGTGGACAAGTCGCCGGAAGATATCCGACCACAAAAAATTCGTCTGCCGCAGCGGCCATGACCGCGTGGGGGTCGTCAAAGAGCAACCCTCCCAGACCGCAATTTCCGTTCCCGCACCCTCACCCTTTGAGCGATATCCCCATTTCTATCCACAGGCGAGGACCCTCAATTTGGATAACGGGAGGCGTAATTCTGTGCATAACCCACATGGGGATATCTTTGTGAACAACAGTCCCCAGATCGGCATTCCACACGCCCTGCTCGACCGAAAATGCACATGAATGCACTCTTGGATACTGAAATTCACCGCGCTTGAACACCCTGGTAATCGACGCGTTTCCCTATGAAAACGCTGATTAAACCGCCTTCGCGCCACTCCAGGATGACGCGCTGGACTATCCACGGGAAACAGCACGCCGCAGCCTGCATTAATGCAGAAATCTGTGCAAAACCCGGTTTGCCAAAACCCAATTGCTTCATTACTGAGCAGCTAGATGCTCATGTCCGGAAATAATTATCCACAGAGTTATCCAGTGCTCGAGGATATGTTAGTGAACACTAACAAACTGGCAGATGAGCGCCAACACATGACGCATGACGGTCCGCAGCGCACGGCGATTTAAGCGCGACGGCGCGCGGGCGCAATGGCCCAACGGTGGCGCATCGAATGGCGGCAAGTGCGGCCGCAAATGAAACAACGCCCCAGACCGGGAGGTCTTGGGGCGTTGTAGCCAGGCCTAGCCTGGCTGACGGGAAATTGGGATTTCCCGATTTAGAGCGGGCGAATTTCGGCCGCTTGAGGTCCTTTCGGACCATCCTTAACTTCGTATTCGACTTCCTGGCCTTCGTTCAGGCTGCGATAGCCGCGACCCTGGATGGCGGAAAAGTGTGCGAACACATCGGTGCCGCCCACGTCCGGCGTGATGAAACCGAAACCCTTGTCAGCGTTGAACCACTTGACTTTGCCCTTCTGAGCCATTTTTTCTAGCGTCCTGTAATTAAATCGAAATGCATTGAATCAAGGACGCCGTGCGAACTGAACGATCGGTGCAAAACCAGTGTTCCCGCTTGTCGCCAGAGCGGCAGAAACGAGTCTGCGCGCGCTTGAATCAACTGCGGAATCAGCATACTCATCCGGCATTACCGAGTCATATAGTTGTTTACCCCAATGTCGCTTTTTTTTCACTGGAACGGCAATACCGCTAGGCGGAATTACCGCGCCGGCGCGCCAGAATTGCATAAAGGGGACCCGTCACGATCACGACGAAAACCATACGCGTGACGTGAAACGCCGTCACCACCGGAACGCCCAGCTGCAGCACTTTCGCGGTGATCGCCATCTCGGCAATGCCGCCTGGGGTCGTACCTAGAATCAAAGTGGGAATGGGCGCCGCAGACCACAACGACAGCAACGCGCCCACGCCGAAGGCCAGCGCTAATGCCAACACCGTGAAGCCCGCCACCGCCGCCATGAAACGCGGCGCGGCGCGGAAAAAATCGGGCCGGTATCGGTCACCAAGCGACCAGCCGATAAGGAGCTGTCCCGCCTTGGGAACATAATCCGGCAATGCGGAAAGTTCGATGCTCGACGCGGTCAACACCATCGCGACAAGCATCGGCCCAAGCACCCATGGATTGGGTAGCCGCAACTTCGTAAACGCGGCGCCGCCCAGAATGGTCAGGGCCACCAGCGCTGCCAGGCCAAGTACGTGCACCTCGCGCGGTCCCGGGACCGTGGGATCCAGACCCGCCACGCCCCACCACTGGAATATGAACGGGACCGTCACCACCACCAGCAACACCCGCACGCTGTGCGCGGTCGCCACGCGATCGATCCGCGCGCCATGGCGTTCGGCCAGATTGGCCATTTCGCTCGCACCGCCAATGGCCGACGAAAACCACGCGGTCTTGAAATCCACGTCCGTGAAACGCCGCAAAATGGCGGTCCCCAGAAACGCGAGCGCCAGCGCGAATAGCATTCCCACGACAATGGGTCCGGCGTTGCTGCCAATGTGCCCAATGACTTGCGGCGTGAAATACAGCCCCAACGATGCGCCGATGACCCATTGGCCCGCATTGCGTGCCGGCCGCGGGCACACGGTCCGCACGCCGGCGATCCGGGTGCTCGCGGTCAGCAGCAGCGCGCCCAACATCCACGGCAGCGGCAGGTTGGCCCACACTGCGAGCAACGCGCCGGCCAGCGCAATACCGAAGCCCCCCAGCACTCGCACCAACATGTTCTGAACCACAATCCCATCCGCGTTAGAAGCTCATGAAAAATGAATTATGAGTTAGTGGGATACTTACGAAAACTTTCCTCGGCTACCCGTGTTCACTTCGCGTCCAACATGATCCGCTCCAAACTCCCCGACGTCGGCACCACCATATTCACCGTGATGAGCCGCCTGGCCATCGAGCACAAGGCCATCAACCTGGGCCAGGGCTTTCCTGACTTCGATCCGGACCCCGCGCTGTGCGGCCTGGTCACCAAGGCGATGGCCGACGGCCACAACCAGTATCCGTACATGCCCGGCGTCGCGCCGCTACGCGAGGCCATCGCGGCCAAGACGCGTGAGCTCTATGGCCATGCCTACGATCCCGAAACCGAGATCACGGTCACCAGCGGCGCCACCGAGGCGTTGATGGCCACGGTGCTGGCTGCGGTGGGCAGCGGCGACGAAGTGGTGGTGATCGAGCCGTGCTATGACTCGTATCTGCCGGCGATTCGACTGGCTGGCGGCACCGCGGTGCCCGTGCCGCTGCGCGCGCCCACCGAAGCCGATCCGTATTACCGCATCGACTGGCAGCGTGTGCGCGACGCCATCACGTCCAAGACCCGCCTGTTGATGCTGAACTTCCCGCACAATCCCACGGGCGCCGTGCTTGACGACAGCGACCTGGACGCGCTTGAAGCCATCGTTCGCGACACGGGCGTGCTGCTGGTGTCGGACGAGGTCTACGAACACATCGTTTTCGACGGCAAGCCGCATGCCAGCGTCGCGCGCCGCCCCCTGCTCGCCGAACATGCGTTCGTGATCTCGTCGTTCGGCAAGACCTACCACACCACCGGATGGAAGATCGGCTATTGCTGCGCGCCGCGCCAACTGAGCGCCGAGCTGCGCAAGGTGCACCAGTTCATGGTGTTCACCGTGCCGTCGCCGATGCAGTTCGCGCTGGCCGAATTCATGCGGGATCCCAAGCCGTACCTGGACCTGCCCGCGTTCTATCAGGCCAAGCGGGACCGCTTGTCGCAAGGCCTGGCGCAGACGCGATTCCGCCCGCTTCCCAGCCCCGGCACGTTCTTCCTGCTGGCTGACTACAGCCAGATCTCCAAGCAGAACGAAGCCGACTTCGCGCGCGACCTGACCGTCAACCATGGCGTGACCGTGATTCCGGTGTCCGCGTTCTATCGCCACCCCGACGCGCCGGAATCCAATCATCGTATCGTGCGCTTCTGCTTCGCAAAGAAGGATGCAACGCTGGACGCCGCGCTGGAACGCCTGCAGCAGGTGTGATAGTTCAATATCTGAGTAAAAGCTCATATATGAAAACGCGGATGCAGCATCCGCGACAGGCCTGAAAAAAAGGGGCGCCGAATGGCGCCCCTGAACATTTGCCAGCCTGGCTTTGCGTCAGCCTGCGCCCCGGCCGGTGCGCGGACCCGCTTCCATCAGACCGGCCCAGCGGCAACCTTTCTTGCGGCGCGCACGCGGCGCAGGATCTGCGGCACGATGACGACCGCCGCCGCGCCCGCCCACAGGGCAATCGACACGGGACTGGCGAACAACACGCCGACGTCGCCATCCGTCATCGACAGCGCACGGCGCAGGTTCTGTTCCATCATGTTGCCCAGCACGACGCCCAGCACCAGCGGCGCCATCGGCACACCGAACTTGCGCAGGAAATAGCCCAGCGTGCCGATGCCGGCAACCAGCAGCAGATCGAAGGTGCCCGCGTTGATCGCGTAGACGCCGATATAGCTGATGCACAGGATGCCCGGCACCATCAGCCAGCCCGGCACCGAAAGCACCTTGGAGAAGAACCGCACCAGCGGCACGTTCATCACGAAGAGCAGCACGTTCGCTACGAACAGCGACGCGATCAGGCCCCATACCAACTCGGGCTTGGTGTCGAACAGGACCGGACCCGGCGTGATGTTGTAGAGCGTCAAAGCCCCCATCATCACCGCGGTGGTGCCGGAACCGGGCACGCCCAGCGTCAGCATCGGAACGAAGGAACCGATCGCCGACGCGGTGGCGGCGGCTTCCGGCGCGACGAGACCGCGCATGTCGCCCTTGCCGAACTTGGCTTCGGGATCCTTCGCTTCGATGATGCGCTTTTCCTGCGAATACGCGACCGCCGCGGCCACGCTGGCGCCTGCGCCGGGCAGCACCCCCACGCCGAAGCCCACGAGCGCGCTGCGCACCACGCTCCACCAGGTGAACGCCATCTCCTTCAGATTGAAGAGCTTGCGGCCGCTGGGCTTGACCTCGACGCTGTGGCCGGCCATCACCTTCTCAAGCATTTCCAGCATCTCGCTGACCGCGAACAACGCGATGACGACCACGACAAAATCGATGCCATCGGCCAGATGCACGGACTCGAACGTGTAGCGGTAGACGCCCGAGTTCGCGTCCACGCCCACCACCGAAATGGACAGGCCGATCATCGCCGCCAGCACGCCCTTGACCGGCTGCTTGCCCAGCAAACTGGTCAGGCAGCAAAACGCGAAAATCATGAGCACGAAGTATTCGGCGGGGCCGAATGCGAGCGCCCATTTCGCCAGCAGCGGCGCGAGCAAAATGATGCCCACCACCGACACGATGGCGCCAAAGAACGCCGACCACGCGGACAACGACAACGCCACGTTGGCCAGACCCTGCCGCGCCAGCGGATAGCCATCCAGCGTCGTCATGATGGCGCTGGCCTCGCCCGGCACGTTCAGCAGAATCGCAGTGATGCGGCCGCCGTACTCGGCGCCCACATACACCGCCGCCAGCAGGATCAGCGCCGTTTCGGGCGGAAGGTTCATGGCAAAGGCGATCGGGATCAGCATCGCCACGCCGTTGACCGGCCCCAGCCCCGGCAGCACACCCACCATGGTTCCGATGAAGGAGCCGATGGCCGCCACCAGCAGGTTCGTCAGCGAAAACGCGACGCCAAAGCCTATCGAGAGATGATCGAGAATGCCGCTCATATCAGGTTCTCCAGCAGTCCACCGGGCAGGACAACGTCCAGCACCTTGTCGAACAGCACGAAAAAGAAAAGGCTCATGACGACGCCGCCGATCGCGCACTTCACCCAGCTGCCGCCGAACAGGCGGCCCACGAAGATCGTCATGAGAGACGTGGCGACAATGAAGCCCAGCCACTGGAAGAGAAACGCGTAGGCGGTCACGAACACCACCATCAGCGCGATGCGCCCGTTGGCGCCGGCCGGGTTGCGCTCGACGGCGTGCCCGCCCTTGTAGACGAGCCACAGCCCGCACAGGCCGATGATCAGCGCCAACAACAGCGGGAAGGCGCGCGGGCCGACGGGCTCGTAGGCGAAGGGCGCCTCGATGCTCCAGCCGGCGGCCGTCATGAAGACGGCCAGCGCCAGGGCAGCAATGCCCAGGATTCGATCATTCATGGTCCAGGTTTCCGTTCAAGTCGGATCGCGCGGCGCAGCGGGACCTGCCGCCGGCCTGAGCGGGCGGCAGGTGTGCCCTCTCGGGCGCGATCGGGGTCAGTCCTTGCGGCTGGCTTACTTTTTGATCAGGCCGAAGGTGTCGGCAAGTTCGCCGTACTGCTTGACCTGGTTCTTCACGTAGGCGTCCAGTTCCGGGCCGGTCTTGTTGAAGGGGAAGAGGCCCTGCTGCTGGCGCAGCTTCTCGAACTCGGGTGCGGCCGTCGTCTTGTTGAACGCGTCCACCCAGAACTGGTAGTCGGCGTCGGAGACCTTGGGACCGACGTAGAAGCCGCGGATGATCGGCCAGACGATGTCGTAGCCCTGTTCCTTGGCGGTGGGCACCGAACCCAGCTTGCCCGGCAGGCGCTGGTCGTTGAAGACCGCCAGCACGCGGATCGGGGCGCCGCCTTCGAGCATCGTGAATGCTTCGGCCGCATCGCCCATGTAGGCCTGGATATGGCCGCCGCGCAGCGCCGTCACGGCCTCGCCGCCGCCTTCGAAGGCGACAAAGCGCATCTTCTTGAAGTCCACGCCTGCCGCCTTGGCGGTCAGCGCTGCCTTCATCCAGTCCTGGCTGCCCACGGTGCCGCCCGCGCCCAGCACGATCTTGGTCGGATCCTGCTTGAAGGCGTCCATCAGGCTCTTCAGGTCGGTGTACGGCGAGTCGTTGCGCACCACGGCCACACCGTAGTCGGTGCCGATCGCGGCCAGCCAGCGCACGTCGTTGACGTTGTACTTGCCGAACTTGCCCTGCGCCAGGTTCAGCAGCGAGCCGCCGGAGAACGCGACGATGGTGCCCGGCTCGTTCGGGTGCTGGGCCACGATGTTGTTGTACGCCACCGCGCCGATGCCGCCGGGCATGTAGACGATGCGCATGGCGCTCTTGAGCGCCCCACTCTGCTTCAGGCCTTCGGTGGCCAGGCGGCACGTCAGGTCGAATCCGCCGCCGGGCTGCGCGGGCGCAATGCATTCCGGGCGGCGGGGTTCATCGGCGGCATGGGCCGTGCCGAGGGACAGGGTGATGGCGCCAAGCGCCGCCATGGCTGCGATGCGCAGCTTCAGGATCGTCTGCATTCTTGCGTCTCCAGGATTTATAGGTCTAGGTATCGCTGGCAGCGGCGCTGCGGCGAATGATCGCGTCCAGCGGCTCCAGTGGACGCAACCGTACAAAACCGAAGCTTTCCGTAACCTTTCAATTTCGGCCGATTTCGTGACGCGGCGCAGCATGCGGTCCGGTTTCCAGGGTAAACACCAATGCCGCGCGCAATCCCGGTTGCCCGATCCGGTTCTCGAGCACGAGCCGGGCGCCCAGGATTTCGGCAATGGTGCCCACGATCGCCAGGCCCAGCCCGGCGCCGGAGGTGTTCTTGCCGGCGGCGCCCCGCCGAAAGCGCACGCACGCCCGGGCGATGTCCTCATCCGACATGCCGGGGCCGTCGTCTTCGACAAAAAGCCGAGCCTGGCCAGCGTCTGCTTCGATCCGGACGGTGACCACGCCGCCGGCGGACGCATACCGGATGGCATTGTCGACCATGTTGCTGACCGCCTCCCGCAGCAGCCACTCCGCCCCGCTGACGAGAACCGGCCTGCGTTCGGCCTCCAGGCCGATGTCCAACTGCCGGGCGCGGGCATTGGGTAATTGGGTGCGGATCACTCCGTCTGCCAGATCGACCAGGTCCACCGATTCGGGCGCCAAACCGCCTTCGGCCAGCGAGGCGTCTTTAGCGCGCGCCAGGGCGAGCATCTGGTTGGTGGTGCGTACGGCCCTGTCCAGCCCCTCTTGCATCGCCAGAAGGGCTGTACGGACCTCCTGGGGGTCTGTTTCGCGCAGGGCATAGGCCGTCTGGGTCCGCAAAACCGATAAAGGTGTGCGCAATTGGTGCGATGCGTCGTCCAGGAACTGCGCCTGCACCCTCCCCAAGGCCGCAAAACGGGCCATGTGAAGGTTTACGGCGGCCACCAAGGGCAGGACCTCCCCTGGCATGTCGGACGCGCTGACGGGGCTTAAATCGTCTGCAGACCGGCCTTTGACTTCCTGCCGCAACCGCTCGAGGGGGCGCAGGGCCATGAAAACGCCCAGGATGATCACCAGGACGCTGATGAGGATCACCGCAAGGTCCCGCTCCACTGAACGCACCAAAACCTTGTGGAGGAACGCCTGACGGCTTTCCAGGCCCTCCGCGACCTGCACGATGACCCGGCCGCCCTGATTTGCGTACAAGGGGGGGTTCATGGGCCGGGCCAGCGCCGCGACCCGGACGGGCTGCCCCTGGTAGGTTGCGTAGAAAAACCGCGGTTCGCCGGACAGCAGAGGCTGCTCCGGCAGGGGCAGACCCGGATGGCCGATTTCGGCCAGCCCGTCTTCGGTCGCCACCCGGTAGAACACGCTGCCATTGGCCGTCAGCTCGAAAAATTCAAGCATCAGGTATGGCTGCTCCATGGCTAATCCACCGCTGGCTGTGGATATGTTGTGGTCGATCGCGCGAAGCGCGCCGGCGAGAGACCGGTCGTAGGCATTGTCGACCTGGTTGCGCAACTGGTGGTTGGACAGCCAGAGCGCACCCATCATCACGAAGACCAACGTGGGAATCAGCCACCAGAGCAACTGCGTTTTCAGCGTCCGGGCGCGTTTTTTCGCCGAAAAATCAACGCTGTTTTGCGGACTTCTAGTTGTCAACAAGGTTCTCCAGGCAGTACCCCATGCCCCGCATGGTCACGATTTGCACACCGGTTTCCGCCAATTTTTTGCGCAATCGGTGAACAAGGACCTCGATGGCTTCCAGGTTGATGTCGGCATCGTCCGTGAGGATGCGGTCCAGGATCTGCTGCTTGTTGATGGGTTCGCCGCTTTTCTGAATCAGCACCCGAAGTACCGCATGTTCACGTGGGGATAACTGCAAGGGCTGTCCATTGACCGTGAATTTCTGCGCGGAAGTTTCAAAAACCAGGTTTCCCAGCGCCAGGCGCGGATGTTCGCGCCCGCGGCTGCGGCGAATCAGCGCAATCAATCGCGCTTCCAACTCTTCCACAACAAAGGGTTTCGGCAGGAAATCGTCCGCTCCTTCGTGAAGTGTTCCGATTCTCTCGGCCAGTGAATCGCGCGCGGTCAAGACCAGCACCGGCGTACGGTCGTCCCGCGCGCGAATCTTCGCCAGCAAAGTATGGCCATCCATGCCGGGAAGTCCCAGATCCAGGATGACCGCATCGAAATCTTCGACGGCCAACCTTCTTTCGGCAACCAGACCGTCGTCTGCCCACTCCACGACAAAGCCCGCATGTCTGGCC
The DNA here is from genome assembly GCF_059760815.1 of Achromobacter sp. 1012554356. Taxonomy (NCBI): domain Bacteria; kingdom Pseudomonadati; phylum Pseudomonadota; class Betaproteobacteria; order Burkholderiales; family Alcaligenaceae; genus Achromobacter; species Achromobacter sp. 1012554356. The sequence continues at coordinate 27,965 of NZ_JCBANC010000038.1, forward strand.
AGGCTTCTGGACAGCCAGCGGGCAAGTTCAGCTTCATCTTCGATCAGGAGGATACGCATGGACGCAGTCCGGGGGGCGGTGGATGGGCGGGATAGGAAAGCATGTTTGGCTTTTCCTTTTTTTCTATTTATATAAAGACTAATGATTAATAAGGGCTGTGGATAACTACCTTAACCTTGAAAACATCTTTCTTTTCATCGTCTTACGGCCGTTTTTGCCTGTGCAAGAACTCTGTGTGGGAAAAAAGCTGAAGTTGGACAAGATTTTGGACCACGTACGAAACCCCTGCTTGTTCAACTTGCCTCCACAACATGTGCACAAGCGCGCTACTTAGGAGTTATCCACAGGGCGTTTCTGGCAACTGGGTTCCAGGAAGCGCCCTTTTACCCTGGAAAACCGCCCTTCGCCTACCCTGATTTTTGCCGTTGCTGCGCCCCAAAACGGGCCGCTACGCGGCGATCGGAATCAGGCATTCGAGGGGAGACCCGAACGGCTTGTTGACGGTGCGCTGAACAAAAAGTGAGCAGATTCCGCCGTAGAATCCGGCCATGGATAGCGACCTGAAACTGCGGCGGCCGCCCTGGGCCAGGCGGCTGAAACGCGGACTTTTGGCGGAAAATTTAGCTTTGACGTTGTGTGCGGCCGCGTTGATTGGCGCCCTGGGTGCGCTGGCAACGGTGGTGTTTCGCGAACTGCTTGGCTGGATGCAATTCTTGGTGGGGGGCGGCGAGGTTCCCCACGGCATGGTGTCGCTGGCCCGTGGGCTGGATCCCTGGCAGCGGTTTCTGATGCCAGCGGGCGGGGGCGCGATCGCCGGCCTGATACTGCAGGCCGCGACCCGATGGCTGCCCCGGCGCGGGGCAGCCGACTATATGGAAGCCATCTCGATCGGACGGGGCGTCATCGGCTTCCGCCAGACGGTCGCGCGCAGCCTGTCCTCGATTTTTTCGATCGGATCCGGCGCATCGATCGGCCGCGAGGGGCCGATGGTGCAACTGGCGGCAATGTGTGCATCATTGACGGGCCGCTATCTAGTCCTGCCGCCCCGCCATCTCCGGCTGTTGGTGGCCTGCGGCGCCACGGCGGGCATCACCGCGGCGTACAACGCGCCGATTGCCGGCGCGGTGTTCATCTCGGAGATTGTGTACGGCGTGATTTCAACGGCGACGCTGGTGCCGCTGGCTGTCGCCTCCGTGGTCGCCAACATTGTGACGCGGCAGGTGCTGCACTATGACGCGGTCTTCCAGATGCCGCATTTCGAGTTCGTGTCGGGGTGGGAAGTGATCAATTACCTGGGACTTGGCCTGATCGCGGGCCTGGCCGCGCCCCAATTCTTGCGATTCCTGGACTTGTCCCGCGCGGCGTTTCGCCGGTTGCCATTTCCGATATGGGCCAGGATGGCGGCAGGCGGGCTTGTCGTGGGAGCGCTGTCCGTGATCGACCCAGCGGTGTGGGGTAACGGCTACAGCGTGGTCAACAGCATGTTGCATACGGATTGGGCGTGGCAGGCGGTGGCTGTCCTGCTCTTGCTCAAGATATTAGCCACGGCGGCCAGCGTCGGGTCCGGCGCCTTGGGCGGCGTTTTCACGCCGACCTTGTTCGTCGGGGCGGCGCTGGGCGGCTTGTACGGGACTGCACTACAAGGCGTGTTTCCGGCCGGCAGCCTGTCGGCGGTGTCCAGTTATGCCGTCGTGGGAATGGGCGCGCTACTGGCGGCCACCACGCATGCGCCGCTGATGTCGATCTTGATGATCTTCGAGATGACGCTGAGCTATGAAGTCATGTTGCCGCTGATGCTGGCGTGCATGATGGGGTACGTCGTTGCGCAGCGCATCCGGCCGGAGTCCGTCTATGCGAAATCGCTGGCGAACAACAGGATTTCCGCTCATCTGATAGCGAAAAAAGGTACGACGACAAATTGCGAGTAAAAGCTCATATATTTAGACGGCTCGTTTTTGGCGAGTTAGATCTTTGCAAAAGACGCTCAATTAAAGCGGCTTTTGCATAAAAACACGATTCAGCCCAATCTCCGTTGCTCGATGCGTCTCCACATAGCCGCGCCGCGTGTAGATGGCGATGTTCTCGGTCATTGCTTCCTGCGAGTAAAGCCGAATGCGTGAAAAGCCGGCGCGGCGCGCGGCGTCTTCCGCCCATTGCAGCAGCGTCCGGCCGTGCCCTTTGCCTTGCGCGGTTGGCGACACGGCGATGTTGTCCAGCAGCATGCAGCTGCCGTCGGGTTCTGGTATCAGCACGATGAGGGCTTCGATGCCAGCGTCCGACTCCAGCACATGAACCACACCTTGGGCGACGCGCACCGGATAGTCGTCCAGCAAGGGTCCGGGCGTGGCGCCGTTGCGTGCGACGTAGGGGGTGTAAGCCTCATGGACGATGTGCTCGATGCGGGCGACATCAGCAGGCTTCGCGGCGCGGATACGAAAGGGGGTGGGAATCGTATTCATGACGACGCGCCTCCGGTTATCTTCCCGATGCAAAAGCGATAGATGCAATCTGACCGGTCGAATCTAGCACGGAGTCCGTGTCCGGCGCCGTTCGTGATTCAAGATCCATATTCGCCGGCCATTGAACCTTGGGGGCCAGGCGCAAGGCGATGTTGTAGGGAGCGACGTCGTTGGCGTCACGCGGTTCGGCACGATCGGGGTCGAGGCCATTAATGCCGTTTTGCATGTAGGCGCACACATATGCCCAGAAATTGGAGGTGTTGGCAGCGTCGGTGTTTAAGTGGAAACGCGTCACGACGTTGTTGGTGCCCGGTTCCACCACCGCGATGGAGACGCCTTCCTTGATGATGAGCCCGCCGCCAGGCGTCGCGCCACGGACTTTCCACTTCTCTGCTCGCAGATCGTCCCAGTCATAACTCGCCGTCGTCACGTACCCGTGCTCGAAGGGATTCCACCAGACTGAATGGAAGCCATAGACGTAGACCTTGCGACGTAGGCGATTGAAGCGGAGCGGAAGATCGCGGGGTGGAGAGACCTCGGCACGGTAGATTACAAACGCCGTCCAAAAGCCGATGGAAATTGAACCAGCAAGCATCAGAAAAATTCCGGCCATAAGTGCGCTAACACCTGTAGTGGCGAATGAATATATATCCTTTGCGGCCATTACTAAGAGATCTAAAAGAACCCATGCGACCACCGGTAAAAAGAAAAAGCAAACACCGCGCAAACTCGACATGTTCCGAGCGAACTCGACATACGTCTCATCCATATGCGTCGGTGCTTGCCATAGCAGCATTGGGGGTTCGTCGAGCGGGTCATTAGGGCCGGGCAGATCGCGTTGCCAGCCGCTGCAGGGGGGATTCAGTTGAGGTCTGGCCATCAGCGCTTCTTCGTAATCTGCGCGGCGGCGAAGCCTGAGTGCATTGACCGGACGCATCGCGGCTGAGAAGCTGCGGCAGCTGACAAGCGAAAGATTCCTTCCGGATAGCGAATCAAGACTTCGGCCTCGACCGCCTTCATGGTGCGGTTCGTGATTCAAGATCCATATCCGCGGGCCACTGGACCTTCGGGGCCAGGCGCAAGGCGATGTTGTAGGGAGCGACGTCGTTGGCATCACGAGGTTCGGCACGATCAGGCTCGAGCCCTTTAATGCCGTTCTGCATGTAGGCGCACACGTATGCCCAGAAATTGGAGGTGTTCGCGGCGTCAGTATTTAAGTGGAAGCGTGTCACGACGTTGTTAGTACCCGGTTCCACAACTGCGATGGAGACGCCTTCCTTGATGATGAGACCTCCGCCTGGCGTCGCTCCACGGACTTTCCATTTCTCCGCACGCAGATCGTCCCAGTCATAACTCGCGGTGGTCGCATACGCGCGCTTAATCGGATTCCACCAAACAGAATGGAAGCCATAGACGTAGACCTTGCGACGTAGACGATTGAAGCGAATCGGGAGATCGCGGGGTGGGGAGACTTCGGCACGATAGCCAACAAATGCCGTCCAAGCGCCAATCGCGAGTATGCCAACGTGTAGTAGAAAAATCCCTGCAAGTTCAAAGGTAACTCCTGCAACTGCCGTACTTGTCGCATAGATGTCCTTTGCGGCAAAAATTACAAGCTTGAACTCTGTCCATACCACCAGCAGTAGCAGGAAAAATAAAGCGCCGCGGATACTCGAGGTATTCCGAGCGAACTCGACATACGTTTCATCCATGTGAGTGGGAGCCTGCCAGAGCAACATCGGGGGCTCATTGAGCGGGTCGTTGGGACCTGGAAGGTCGCGTTGCCAGCCGCCACACGGGGGATTCAGTCGAGGTCTTGCCATTAGAGTTCCTCGGTAATTTCGATAGCGGCGAAGCCAGAGCTATCGCTTTTATCTGGCCAGAACGCCACAACCAAAGTTGCCGATTTGATGTTGTTGAGCGAATCCAGCCAGTACCTACCGCTAAGGATTGGCCGAGAGGACGTTGGTCTAGTTTCGTTATCCAGCGTGTAATCCGGCCGACCCAAGGTGGAAACTGGCAGGGCGGGGTCTGTATCGTTGACTTGCCCGGATGCCATGACATGGGAAGACAGATGGGGGGTACGTCTGGCGCCCTGTGCTAGACCAAAACGCTCGGTGGTAAGCGTAAAGCGGTAACGAGATCGTTCGGCATCAAAACCAGGAAAAATTGCGCTGTAGACGAGCGCTTTTGTTGTCTCTACGGGGCCTCTGTTTTTGAGGACCTCTATGTCTTCGGTGTAGAGTTCGTCTATCGGTCTCGCCCGTGTTTCATCAGTGAAACGGAGGTCCACGTCCATACCGATCACTGCAGCATTGAGTGCAGCAATGGAGACGTCGATATCTTCTGGATGGCGCCAGCGCTCATCTGCTTGACCGAAATAGCATCGCCGGGCCCAATTTTCCAATGCATCGGATTCGAGGCTTTTTGCTAGTTGCGATACTGCATAGGCGGCGAGTCCGATGGCGGTGCCCGCAGCCAGCCCCTTGCGGCAACAGCGACCGTAACAGGTCTTCCTGCAGCGAAAATTCGGCGACTTCAAATGATTCGTCGCTAACTGCGAACGTGAAGCGCAGATCGGATTGGGTAGGCATGGCGTGCTTCCGGTGGGGACAGACCACTCGGGTCGTCCTTGGTGCCAAAGGGCACCACCGGTTGTAAAAGCCGCCGATATTTCGTGTAAATCAGAAGAGTCTTATTAATTAAGAAAATCGATGTGCGCAAGCATGTTGCGGGGTGCAGACCCTGACTACTTCCCGATGCAAAAACTGGAAAAAATCTCCCCCAGCAAATCATCGCTGGTGAACTTGCCGGTAATGCTGGACAAACTATCGTGCGCCAGCCGCAGTTCCTCGGCAAACAGGTCCAGCACCCGGTCATCCTGGCTGGCATGCGCGGCGGCCAGTTCCAGATGTTCGGCCGCTTCCTGCAATGCATGCAAATGCCGTTCGCGCGCGAGCCACGGCGACTCGGCGCCGGGGTTCCAGCCGGCGATCTGCAGCAGTTCGGCGCGAAGCGCGTCCAGGCCGGCGCCGCGCTTGGCCGAGATGCCCAGTTCGCCGGGACCGGGGACGAAAGGCTCGGCCAGCAGGTCAACCTTGTTGAATACCTTCAGCACCGGCGTGCGGGCGGGCAGGCGCGCGGTGATCTGCGCGTCGAGTTCGTCGCCCGGCTGGGTGGCATCCTGCAAATGGAGGATGACGTCGGCGCGCTCGATCTCTTGCCAGGTGCGCGCGATGCCGATGCTTTCCACCGTGTCTTCGGTTTCGCGCAGGCCGGCCGTGTCGACGATATGCAGCGGAACGCCATCAATATGGATTTCCTGCACCACTTTGTCGCGCGTGGTGCCCGCAATGGGTGTGACGATGGCGATGTCGTCGCCCGCTAGCGCATTGAGCAGGCTGGATTTGCCGACGTTGGGCTGGCCCGCCAGAACGACATGCAGGCCTTCGCGCAGGATGACGCCCTGGCGCGCCTGCGCGATCAGCGCGGATAGGTCGCCGGCTAATGCGTCCAGGGTGGGACGCGCCTGATACTTTTCCAGGAAGTCGATTTCCTCTTCGGGAAAATCCAGCGTCGCTTCGACCAGCATGCGCAGGTGAATGATGCGGTCGGACAGGTCGTTGACGCGTGCCGAGAATTCGCCCGATAGCGACGCCATGGCGCCGCGCGCGGCCGCGACCGATGAGGCTTCGATCAGGTCGGCAACCGCCTCGGCCTGCGCCAGATCCATGCGGTCGTTCAGAAACGCGCGGCGCGTGAATTCACCGGGTTCGGCCAGTCGCACACCCAGGTCGCGGCCGGCGGTCAGACAGCTATCGAGCACGCGCCGCAACACGGCCGGACCGCCGTGTCCCTGCAGTTCCAGCACGTCTTCGCCGGTGTAGGAATGCGGCGCGCGAAAGTAGATGGCGATGCCTTCGTCCAGCAGTTCGCCGTCCACCGTCTTGAACGGAAGATAGTGCGCGTGGCGGGGCGTGAGATCGCGCTGAAACAGGCGCCGCACCAATTCGGACAGGTCCGCACCAGAAATGCGCACGACGCCGATGCCGCCTCTTCCGGGAGCGGTGGCAATGGCGGCAATGGGGGCGTAAGCGGACATATCGAGGTAGATGACAAGGCGAAACAATAGGGGAATATAACTGTTGCGCGGCGCGTTGTTTGCTGGTTACTGTGGCCCCGAGGTTCAAAACCCGAAACAACTCTGGGAGATCACGATGGCATCTCGGTTTTCGCGTGTCTTGGCCTGCGGCGCTGCCGCGGTGGTGATGGCCTGTGGCACATACAGTTCGGCCATGGCCCGCGATCTGGTGATCGGCCTGAAGACCGAGCCGTCTTCGATGGATCCGCAGTACCACGCGTTGACGCCGAACACGCAGATCTCCCAAACCATCTTCGATACGCTGGTCGCCACGGACGCGCAGCTCAAGCCGCAGCCTTCGCTGGCGGAATCGTGGACTGTCGATGGCAAGGTCTGGACCTTCAAGCTGCGGCCGAACGTGAAGTTCTCCGACGGCACGCCGTTTACCGCCGAGGACGTCGTATTTACGTATGACCGCGTCCCGAAGGTGCCGAACAGCCCGTCGCCGTTCACGCTCTATCTGGGTTCGGTGGCCAAGACCGAAGCCGTGGATCCGATGACGATCCGTATCACCACCAAGGATGTTGCGCCGAACCTGCTGGTGAATCTGGCGCAGTTGCCCATCCTGTCGAAGAAGGCCGCTTCGGGTCCAGCGGCCGAAGGCAAGACGACGACAGAATTGAATAGCGGCGACGGCCTGATCGGAACGGGCCCGTACAAGTTCGTGTCGTGGAAGCGCGGCGCTGAGTTTGTGCTGGCGCGCAACGAGAACTACTGGGGCAAGAAGCCCGAATGGGATCGCGTGGTCTATCGGCCCATCAGCAATGCGGCCGCGCGCGTGGCTGCCCTGCTGGCCGGCGACGTGGACATGATCGAGGATCCTCCCACCGACGACCTGCCCAAGCTCAAGTCGGACAAAAAGCTCTTTGTCGAGGAAACGCCGTCGGTGCGCGTGGTGTACGTGGCGCTGGACCAATACGCGGAGCCGTCGCCCGGCGTGCAAGGCACCGAAAAGAACCCGATGAAGGACAAGCGAGTGCGCGAAGCCTTGTCGCTGGCGATCAACCGCGATGCGCTCGTTGAGCGCGTGATGGGCGGCGTCGCCCTGCCTGCGGGCAACCTGCTGCCCTACCCCATGTTCGGCGCCAGCAAGGAACATTCGAAGGCGCCCAAGGCCGATGTCGAAAAGGCCAAGGCGCTGCTCAAGGAAGCGGGCTATCCGAACGGCTTTTCGATCACGCTCGGTTCTCCGTCCGGCCGCTACGTCAACGATTCGAAGGTGGCGCAGGCCATCGCGTCGATGTGGACGCGCATCGGTGTAAAGACCAGCGTGGACGCGATGGCGCCTCCGGTGTTCTTCAAGAACCGCGACAGCTATTCGTTCTCGGCGTATCTGGCGGGCTGGTCGGTGACCAGCGGTGAAATGTCCAACGCGCTGACGTCGCTGCTGATGACGCGCAATCCGGAAGCGGGCCAGGGCACGACGAACCGCAGCCGTTATTCCAATCCCAAGATGGATGACCTGGTGAAACAGGCGTCGTCCACGATGGACGACGCCAAGCGCGCGGAGTTGCTGTCGACGGCAAGCAATATCGCGATGGATGACTTTGCGATGCTGCCCGTGCATTTCGAATTGTCGGTCTGGGCTATGAAGAACGACATCCGCTACGAGGGCCGTCCGGACCAGGTCACGCTGGCGCAGAACGCTACGCTGAAGAAGTAAGCGCGCCGGGCCATCTCTCGTGCTTGCAACCATCGTCAGAAGGCTGCTGCAAACCATCGTCGTCATGCTCGTCATGTCGGCGTTGGTCTTTGCCGGCATTTACATGGTCGGCGATCCCGTCTCGATGCTGGCCAGTCCCGAAGCGACCGAGGCGCAGCGCGCCGCGATCAGCGCGTCGCTGGGGCTGGACCAGCCGTTGTGGCGGCAGTACCTGATCTTCATGAGCCAAGCAGTGCGAGGCGACTTCGGCAACAGCTTCCTGACCGGCGAGCCGGCCATGCACCTGATCCTGGAGCGCATGCCGGCCACCGTGGAACTGGCCTGTGTGGCGATGCTGCTGTCGGTGCTGATCGGCGTGCCGCTCGGCATTCTGGCGGGCTTGAAGCCCGCAGCGGTGGGTTCGCGCGCGATCATGACGGGCTCGGTGCTGGGGTTTTCATTGCCGAATTTCTGGGTGGGCCTGATGCTCATCATGGTGTTCGCGGTGATGCTGGGCTGGGTGCCGGCCGGCGGCCGCGGCGACACGATCAGCATCGGTTCGCTGCAGTTGAGCGTGTTGACGTTCGATGGCTGGCGGAGCCTGGCATTGCCCGCCGCGACCATTGCCTTAGCCAAGTGCGCGATGATCATTCGCGTGACGCGGGCCGCCACGCGAGAGGCGCTGCCCATGGACTACATCAAGTTCGCGCGCGCCAAGGGCCTGTCGGAAAAGCGCGTGTTGGGCGTGCATCTGCTCAAGAACATCCTGATTCCGGTGGTGACGGTCGCGGGCCTGGAGTTTGGCCAGGTGATGGCGTTTGCCGTCGTGACGGAAACCGTGTTTTCGTGGCCAGGCATGGGCAAGCTGCTGATCGATTCCATCATCAACCTAGATCGTCCCGTGGTGGTGGCGTATCTGCTGCTGATTGTTTTCTTCCTGGTCATGTTGAATCTGGTGGTGGACATCATCTACACGGTGCTGGACCCCCGCGTACGCCTGGATAGCCGCCGATGAACACGCCCGCCACCGTTGCCTCGCCCCCGGCCCCGACGAAAGAGCAATCGCCCTGGCGCCGCTTCGTGTCGGATTTCTTTGCCAGCAAGCTCGCCACGTTGGGGCTGGTGATGCTGATCGTGATCGTGGGGGCGGCGCTGCTCGCGCCGTGGATCGCGCCGCAGAATCCGTACGATCTGGCCAGCCTGGACATCATGGATTCGAAGCTCAAGCCGGGCAGCGAAAGCGGGGATGGTTCGATGCGGCACTGGCTGGGCACGGACGGCCAGGCGCGCGATCTGTTTTCCGCCATTCTCTACGGCATGCGCACCAGTCTGATGGTCGCCACCGTGTCGGTGCTGGCGGCCTTTGGCATTGGGGCCACGGTTGGGCTGATTGCCGCCTATTTCGGCGGACGCATCGATGCCCTGCTGATGCGCGTTGTGGATATCCAGTTGTCGTTTCCGGCGATCCTGGTGGCGCTGATGTTGCTGGCGATTCTGGGCAAGGGTGTGGATAAGGTGATCATCGCGCTCATCGTCGTGCAGTGGGCGTATTTTGCGCGCGCCGCACGCGGGGCCGCGCTGGTCGAGCGCGGCAAGGAATATGTGGAGGCGGCGCGCTGCATGTCGTTGTCGTGGTCGCGCGTGCTGTTCCGGCACGTGCTGCCGAACTGCATGCCCCCGCTCATCGTGATCGCCACGATCGACCTGGCGCACGCGATCGCGCTGGAAGCGACGCTGTCGTTCCTGGGAGTCGGCGTGCCGGTGACCGAGCCGTCGCTGGGCATGCTGATCTACAACGGCTTTGAATACCTGCTGTCCGGCCAGTATTGGATTTCGTTCTTTCCCGGCATTGCGCTGGCGCTGGCCATCATCGCCATCAACCTGGTGGGCGACCACCTGCGCGATGTGCTCAACCCGCGGCACGCGAATTGAGGACGGGAGCGATGCAGACACTTGCGGCGCAACGCCCCCTGCCTGGCCCGGCCCCTGTACTTGAGGTGCATGGCCTGAAGACGCATTTCTTCACGCGCAACGGCGTGGTGAAGGCCGTGGACGGTGTGGATCTGACGCTGGCCGAAGGCGAGATCCTGGGCCTCGTCGGCGAGTCGGGATCGGGCAAGAGCATCACGGGATTTTCCTTGATGGGCCTGCTGGATGAACCCGGACGCATTGTCGATGGCGAGGTGCTGCTCAACGGCGAGGACCTGCGCGCGGCGACGCCTGCACGGTGGCGCCAGTTGCGGGGTCAGGAGATCGCGATGATCTTCCAGGATCCGATGATGACGCTCAATCCGGTGCTGCGCGTGGATACGCAGATGATCGAAGCGGTGCAGGCGCATGCCAAGGTGTCGCGCGACGAGGCGCGCCGGCGCGCGTTGCAGACGCTGGCGATGGTCGGCATTCCGTCGCCGGAGGAGCGGCTGCGGACGTATCCGCATCAGCTGTCGGGCGGCATGCGCCAGCGTGTGGCCATCGCCATTGCGCTGTTGAATTCACCGCGCCTGATCATTGCGGACGAGCCCACGACGGCGCTGGACGTCACGATACAAGGCCAGATCCTGTTCGAGGTGCAGAAGCTCTGCCGCGAAACGGGAACAGGCCTGATCTGGATCACGCATGATCTGGCCGTGGTGGCGGGTCTGGCCGACCGCGTGTCGGTGATGTATGCGGGGCGCGTCGTGGAAACGGGCAGCACCGAGGCGGTCATCAGCCACCCGATGCATCCTTATACGCATGGGCTGATCGCTTCCATTCCGACGCCGGCGTCGCGCGGCAAGCCGCTGGTGCCGATTCCCGGCATGACGCCGTCGCTGTTGAATCTGCCGCAGGGCTGTGCGTTTCGCGGGCGCTGTCCGCGTGCGACGGACGCCTGTCTGGCCGAGCCGCCGCCCGTCGAGGTTCGCCCGGCGCAATGGGTGCGCTGCTGGCATGCTGGAGCGCCGGACGCGACATGAACGCCCCCCAACACAATCTCACGCCCGATCCCACGCCGATCCTCGCCCTGCGCGGCGTCGAACTGCGCTTCGTGCAGCCAGTGGATCTGGCTGGCCGCATCGCCAACCTGCTGGGCGCGGGCCTGAAGACGCAGGTGGTGCATGCCGTGGCCGGCGTCGACCTGGCGATCAGGCCAGGCGAGGTGATCGGCATCGTCGGTGAGTCGGGCTGTGGAAAATCCACGCTGGGCCGCATCGTGTCCGGCATTCTGCCGCCGACGGCCGGCCAGGTGGACTACCAGGGCAAGCCCGTGCAAGCCATGAAGGGTCCGGAGCGGCGCGCGTACGAGCTGGGCGTGCAGATGATCTTCCAGGATCCGTACGCGTCGCTGAACCCGCGCATGCGCGTGCGCGACATCATTGGGGAAGCGCCCGCGGCGCACGGCCTGATCCGTTCGCGGGACAAACAGGAATATGTGGCCGGGCTGATGCGCCAAGTGGGCTTGGACGCGAGCTTTGCACAGCGTTATCCCCATCAGTTTTCGGGCGGCCAGCGCCAGCGCATCGGCATTGCGCGGGCATTGGCGCTGAAGCCTTCGGTGATCGTCTGCGACGAGGCCGTCGCCGCGCTGGATGTGTCGATCCAGGCGCAGGTGCTGAACCTGTTCGAACGGTTGCGCGATGAGCTGGACCTGACGTATCTGTTCATCAGCCACAACCTCAGCGTGGTCAGCCATATCTCGGATCGCGTGGCGATCATGTATCTGGGACGCATTGTCGAGCTGGCCGATACCGATACGGTTTTCGCGCGCGCCAACCACCCGTACACGCAGGCGTTGCTCAAGGAGCTGCCGACGCTGACGCCGGGTCGGCGAAGCTATCAGCCCATCCGCGGCGAGCTGCCCTCGCCGCTGGATCCGCCCACGGGGTGTGCATTTCACCCGCGGTGTCCCCATGCCATGCCGCGCTGCAAGGCCGAGCGCCCCCTCCTGCGGGAGATCGCGCCGGGGCAGTTCAGCGCCTGCCATTTGAACGATGCCGCGTGACCTGCGCCGAAAAAGGGCTGGACGCGGCACGCGGGGCGGCGCGAGAATTCCCCGACCAGCAGGCCATTTGCGCGTGCGCCCTCCTTCAATCCAGACAGCTTATCCACACCCATGAAAACCATTGCCGAAATCGAACGCGTACACGGGGATTTGACCGCCCTGCGGCGCGACATCCATGCGCATCCCGAACTGGCGTTCCAGGAAACGCGCACGTCCAACCTGGTGGCCGAACGCCTGCGCGGCTGGGGACTGGAAGTCCACACGGGGCTGGGGAAAACTGGTGTGGTGGGCATTTTGCGCGCCGGCAGCGGCGGCAAGACCATCGGCCTACGCGCCGACATGGACGCGCTGCCGATGCCGGAGCACAACCGGTTTGCCCACAAGTCCACGATCAGCGGGCGCATGCACGGATGCGGCCACGACGGGCATACGACGATGCTGCTGGGCGCCGCGCAGTATCTGTCCACGCATCGCAATTTTGACGGCACGGTCGTATTCATCTTCCAGCCGGCCGAGGAAGGCGGCAACGCCGGCGCGCGCGCCATGATGCAGGACGGGTTGTTCGACAAGTTTCCCTGCGATGCGGTGTTCGGCATCCACAACATGCCGGGCATGCCGGTCAACCAGTTCGGTTTCCGGGCCGGGCCGACGATGGCGTCGAGCAATCGCTGGGACATCGTGATCAAGGGTGTGGGGGGCCATGCCGCCCAGCCGCATTCGTCCGTGGACCCCATCATCGTGGCCGCCGACATGGTGCATGCGCTGCAGACGGTCATCTCGCGCAGCAAGAATCCGCTGGATCAGGCCGTGCTGTCGATCACGCAGATTCACGCGGGCGATGCCTATAACGTGATTCCCGGCGAAGCCGTGCTGCGCGGCACGGTGCGCACCTATTCGGTGGAGACGCTGGACAAGATCGAGGCAGACATGCGGCGCATCGCCACCACGCTGCCGCAGGTGTATGGCGGCACGGGCGAGCTGGATTTCGTGCGCGCGTATCCGCCGCTGGTGAACTGGGAAAACGAAACCGCGTTTGCGGCCAAGGTTGCGGAAGACACCTTCGGCGCGGAAAACGTGCTGCGCGACATGCCGCCGTTCATGGGGGCGGAGGACTTTTCGTTCTTCCTGGAATCCGTGCCGGGCTCGTACCTGTTTCTGGGTAACGGCGACGGCGATCATCGGATGGAGTCCTATCACGGCATGGGTCCGTGCCAGCTCCACAACCCCAACTACGACTTCAACGACGCGCTGCTGCCGGTGGGTGCGACGTACTGGGTGAAGCTGGTCGAGGCGTTCATGCCGGCCAAGTAAGGACCGATACGCTATTTGCTTATATGCAGATGGCGATGAAGCCGCGGGCGCGCCCCGCGGCTTTTTTCTATATGACGTAAAGCTTTGATCAAACGCCGATATCTTCGTTTGAGATACATGGCGCGGTTTCCATAATCGGTCGTTCCAGCCATGCCGCAAGGCGATTTCGGAGCGATCGATGTCCCAGAGCAATGCCTTGCGGCGCGAAGCGCCCGCCGCCACCCAGCCCCAGGCGCAGTCCTTTGACGTGCGCCCCCTGCCCGGTCCCGTGGGCGCGGAAATCATTGGCCTGGACCTGTCGCGCGAACTGACGCCCGCGGATTTTGCGCGTGTGCACAAGGCGCATCTGGACCATCATCTGCTGGTGTTCCGTGACCAGCGCATCACGCCCCAACAGCACATCGACTTCAGCCGCCGGTTCGGCCGCCTGATGATCCACGTGCTGCACCAATTTCACCTGCCGGGCCATCCCGAGATCCTGACCGTCTCGAACATTCTGGAAGACGGCAAGCCCATCGGGCTGGGCGACGCGGGCAAATACTGGCACTCGGACATCTCGTACAAGGAACTGCCCAGCCTGGGGTCGCTGCTGCATGCGCAGGAATTGCCGGCCGAAGGGGGCGACACCTTGTTCGCGAACATGCACCTGGCCTACGACACCCTGCCGCAGGCGTTGAAGGACGCGATCGACGGCAAGCGCGGGGTGCATTCCTATCTGGCCCAGTACGGGCAACTGCAGAAGGAAGGCAACTGGCGCCCGAACCTGAGCGCGCAGCAGATTGCGCAGGTGCAGGAGGTGGTGCATCCGGTGGTGCGCACGCACCCGGAGAACGGCCGCCGCGCGCTGTTCGTGAGCGAAGGCTTCACGACACGCATCGAGGGACTGCCGGACGACGAGAGCCGCGCGCTGCTGGCCGAACTGTTTGTCCATAGCGTGCGGCCGGAACACATCTACCGCCACAAATGGCAGCCGCACGACCTGGTGTTCTGGGACAACCGTTCGCTGATCCACCTGGCGGGCGGCACGCCGGATCACCTGCGCCGCAAGCTCTATCGCACGACGATCGAAGGCGATACGCCGTTCTGACGCGGCTCGATCCGCCCCCCATTACTTATCCACAAGGAACGCCATGCGTTTGACCTCCACGCTACGGGATCGACTGGTCCAGACCGCCACGGGCGCGGGCCTCGCGCTGATACTTGCCGTGCTGGCGCTGGCTTCGCCCACGCCGGCCATGGCCGAAGGGCGAATCCGCATCGCCGAACAGTACGGCATCGTCTATCTGCTGCTGAACGTGGCGCGCGACCAGCAGCTCATCGAAAAGCACGGCAAGGCCGAAGGTGTGGATATCTCGGTCGAGTGGGCCAAGCTGTCCGGCGGCTCGGCGGTGAACGACGCGCTGCTGTCCGGGGCTGTGGATATCGCGGGGGCGGGCGTGGGACCGCTCTTGACGATCTGGGATCGCACGCACGGCAAGCAGAATGTGAAGGGCGTGGCGTCGCTGGGCAACTTTCCCTATTACCTGGTCACCAACAATCCCAACGTGAAGACCATTGCCGACTTCACGGACAAGGACCGCATCGCCGTGCCGGCGGTGGGCGTGTCGGTGCAATCGCGCGTGCTGCAGCTGGCGTCGGCCAAGCTGTGGGGCGATGCGCAGTACAACAAGCTGGACAGGATCTCGGTGGCGCTGCCGCACCCGGACGCGGCGGCGGCCATCATTGCCGGCGGCACGGAAATCACCGGACATTTCGGCAACCCGCCGTTCCAGGAGCAGGAGCTGGCCGAGAACCCCAAGGCGCGCATCGTGCTCAATTCGTATGACGTGCTGGGCGGCCCCAGTTCGTCGACGGTGCTGTTCGCCACCGAGAAATTCCGCCGCGACAATCCCAAGACCTACAAGGCCTTCCAGGAAGCGTTGAAGGAAGCCGCCAGCTTTGCCGCCGCCAATCCGGAGAAGGCCGCGGACATCTACCTGCGCGTCACCGGCGCCAAGCAGGACCGCGACTTTCTCATCAAGGTCATCAAGAATCCCGATGTGCAGTTCAAGCTGCAGCCGCAGAACACGTTCGCGCTGGCGCAGTTCATGCACAAGGTGGGCGCGATCAAGAACGCACCGGCCAGCTGGCGCGACTATTTCTTCGACGATCCCGTCACGGCGCAGGGCAGCTGACATGGCCGTGAGTCCCGCCGCCCCTGTGGATAACATTCAACGGCCCACGCCTTTGCTGGCTGTGGATAAGGTGTCAATCGAATATAAGACGCGCGAACGGCGTGTGCGGGCGACACATCAGGTCAGTTTTGACGTGCACGGCGCCGAGCGTTTCATCCTGCTCGGGCCCTCCGGCTGCGGGAAATCGACGCTGCTCAAGGCGGTTGCGGGCTTCATCGAGCCCACCGAGGGACGGATCGCGATCGACGGAAAGACCGTGCAAGGGCCGGGTCCGGACCGCATCGTGGTGTTCCAGGAATTCGACCAGCTGCCGCCCTGGAAGACGCTGCGCCAGAACGTGGCGTTTCCGCTGCTGGCGTCGCGCAAGCTCAACCGGCGCGAGGCCGACGAACGGGCGATGCACTACCTGGACAAGGTCGGGCTGGCGGGCTTTGCCGATGCCTATCCGCATACGCTGTCGGGCGGCATGAAGCAGCGCGTGGCCATTGCGCGCGCGTTGGCCATGCAGCCGCGCGTGCTGCTGATGGACGAGCCGTTCGCGGCGCTGGATGCGCTGACGCGCCGGCGCATGCAGGAAGAATTGATGGCGCTGTGGGACGACGTGCGGTTCACGCTGTTGTTTGTCACGCACTCGATCGAAGAGGCGCTGGTGCTGGGCAGCCGCATCCTGTTGCTGTCCCCGCATCCGGGCCGTGTGCGCGCGGAATTGAATGCGCACGGCTTTGACCTGCACAGTCAGGGATCGGCAGCGTTTCAGGCGGCGTCGCGCCGCATTCACGATTTGTTGTTCGACGCTCCGCCGCTGGCTCAGGCCGAGCGCGCGGCGGCTTGAGAGGAGCGCGCATGAGCATCAGCCATGCCGGATCGGCGTTCATTCGCCCCGAGGTGGAATACGATCTGCCGCCCCTGCCCCCTCAGGCTGCGGAGACGCCGCTGCCGTGGCACGAGCGGCTGTGGCAGCACGCCGCCCTGCGCAAGGGCGTGATCCTTGCCCTGTTGGCGGCGGTGTGGGAGCTGGCGGCGCGCTATACCGACAATGATCTGCTGTTGCCCGGCGCCTGGCAGACCGGCCAGGCCTTCGTCGACGGCGTGACCAGCGGTGAACTGCTGGCGCGCGCCGGGCAATCGATGCGCGTGCTGGTGCAGGGCTATCTGGCGGGCGTCGTACTTGCCTTTGTGCTGACGACGCTGGCGGTGTCCACGCGGTTCGGTCGCGATCTGTTGTCCACCCTGACGGCGATGTTCAATCCGCTGCCGGCGATTGCCCTGCTGCCGCTGGCGCTGCTGTGGTTCGGCCTGGGCGAAGGCAGCCTGATATTCGTGCTGATCCACTCCGTGCTGTGGGCGCTGGCGCTGAACATGTATGCGGGCTTTCTCGGGGTGTCTGACACCCTGCGGATGGCGGGGCGCAATTACGGGCTGACCGGGTTGCGCTACGTGCTGCAGATTCTGGTGCCGGCCGCCCTGCCCGCCATCCTGGCCGGCCTGAAGATCGGCTGGGCATTTGCCTGGCGCACGCTGATCGCAGCCGAACTGGTGTTCGGCGCGTCTAGCGGCAAGGGCGGGCTGGGCTGGTACATCTTTCAGAACCGCAACGAGTTATACACAGACCGGGTGTTCGCCGGCCTGGCCGCGGTTGTCATCATCGGTCTGCTTGTGGAAAACCTGGCGTTCGATACGCTGGAGCGGCTGACGGTGCGGCGTTGGGGGATGCAACGGTGATTGGCGTGCAGTTCGCGGCGGTTGCTGTGGGATGATTCCGGCGATTGTTGCGGCGATTGTTGCGGCGATCGAGCGATCGGCATGAAAAAGGGGGCGGCCATGATGCCGTCCCCTTTTCATGGATGGTGCGTAACGCTTACAGCTTCAGCCCCAGCGCCTTGGCCACGCCCTCGGCGTAGGCTGGATCGGCCTTCCTGAAGTGATCCAGTTGGCGGCGCTGGATGACTTCCGGCACGCTCGCCATGTGACGGCCGATGTTGCTAAAGAGCAATTCCTGCTGCGCCGGCGTCATCAGGCGGAACAAGGCGCCCGGCTGCGAGTAGTAGTCGTCATCGACGCGATGGTTCCAGCGTGCCGCGGCCTGCCCGTCCAGCGCCAGCGGCGGTTCGGCCGCCGAGGGCGTTTCCTTCCACTCGCCCGCGCTGTTGGGCTCGTAGTTGATCGTGGCGCCAGCGTTGCCGTCCACCCGCCCGGCCCCGTCGCGATGGAAGCTGTGGAACGGGCACTTGGGCGCATTCACCGGGATCTGGTGATGGTTGATGCCCAGGCGATAGCGGTGCGTGTCGCCATACGAGAACAGGCGGCCCTGCAGCATCTTGTCCGGCGAGAAACCGATGCCCGGCACCACGTTCGCCGGCGTGAAGGCGGCCTGCTCGACTTCGGCGAAGTAGTTCTCGGGGTTGCGGTTCAGCTCCAGCACGCCGACCTCGATCAGCGGATAGTCGCCATGCGGCCAGACCTTGGTCAGGTCGAACGGGTTGATGTGATACGTCGCGGCTTCGGCCTCGGGCATGATCTGCACCTTCAGCGTCCACTTCGGGAAATTGCGCTCTTCAATGTTCTGGAACAGGTCACGCTGCGAGCTTTCGCGGTCGTGGGCGACGACCTGCGCGGCCTCTTCGTCGGTCAGACAGGCGATGCCCTGCTGCGACTTGAAGTGGAACTTCACATAGAAGCGCTCGTTGTTGGCGTTGATGAAGCTGAACGTGTGCGAGCCAAAGCCGTGCTGCTGGCGCAGGTTGGCGGGGATGCCGCGATCGCTCATCAGCGTGGTGACCTGGTGCAGCGATTCGGGGTTGAGCGACCAGAAATCCCACGCCGCGGTGGCGTTGCGCAGGTTGGTCTTGGGATCGCGCTTCTGGGTGTGGATAAAGTCGGGGAACTTCAGCGGGTCGCGGATGAAGAAGACGGGCGTGTTGTTGCCGACCAGATCCCAGTTGCCTTCGTCGGTGTAGAACTTGATGGCAAAGCCGCGCACATCGCGTTCGGCGTCGGCCGCGCCGCGTTCGCCAGCGACAGTCGAAAAGCGCAGGAACAGCGGCGTCTGCTTGCCGACTTTGGAAAAGATGTTGGCGCGGGTGTAGCGGCTGATGTCGTGGGTGACGGTAAACGTGCCGTAGGCGCCGGAGCCCTTGGCGTGGACGACGCGCTCGGGGATGCGTTCGCGGTCGAAGTGGGCAAGTTTTTCAATGAGCCAGAAATCTTCCAGCAGGGCGGGACCGCGCGGGCCGGCCGTCAGGGTGTTGTTGTTGTCCGGTACTGGGGCGCCCGAGGCGGTAGTCAGAGGCTTCTTGTCGGTCATCGCACACTCCCTAAGTCGTTTCTGAATGGCGCGGCCCAGGTTGCCGGGCGGCGCGGCGTTGCAGCAAAACTCCGGCAGACAGGCCGCCGGAGGGAAAAATCAGAGCCATCATAGGTGTGATGGTGGGCTATGTGAAGTTGATTGATCTTGCTTCGGCGATAAGTAATACCTATGTATATGCCTCATGGGCATAGAAAATGCTGAGTGTGCCTTTCGCTTTTCATTGGCAACGGGCGTAAAAAAACCGGCCTCGAAAGGCCGGTTTCTTGTTTCGGGAGAGCGATCAGCGATTGGCCGCCGCTTCCGACTTCTTCTGGATGGCGCGGGTGATGGACCACTGCTGCGCAATCGACAGGATGTTGTTGACGCACCAGTACAGCACCAGGCCGGCGGGGAAGAAGAACATCATCCCGCCGAACACCAGCGGCATGATCATCATGACCTTGGCCTGGATGGGATCCGGGGGCGTCGGGTTCAGTTTGATCTGCAGGAACATGGTGGCCATCATGATGGCGGGCAGAATGAAGAACGGATCGCGGACCGACAGGTCGTGAACCCACAGGATCCACGGCGCGCCGCGCATTTCCACGCTGGCCAGCAGCACCCAGTACAGCGAGATGAACACCGGAATCTGAACCAGCATCGGCAGGCAGCCGCCCAGCGGGTTGATCTTCTCGGTGCGGTACATCTCCATCATGGCCGCATTGAGCTTCTGCTTGTCGTCGCCGTACTTTTCCTTCAGGGCCTGCAGGCGGGGAGCCACCTGCTTCATGCGGGCCATCGAGCGGTAGCTGGCGGCGGCCAGGGGGTAGAACACGGCCTTGATCAGCACGGTCAGCGCGACGATCGTCCAGCCCCAGTTGCCCAGGATGGAATGCAGCCAGGTCATCAGGGTGAACAGCGGCTTGGCGATGATGGTCAGCCAGCCGTAGTCGACCACCAGTTCCAGGCCCGGCGCGAGCGCGGCCATGGCCTTCTGGTCTTGCGGACCGACCCACAGGTGCGAATCGACGCGGGCGGCGGCGCCCGGGGCGATGTCGCCGACGGCTTCGATGCTGCGGCCGGCGTACAGGTTCGGCTGGACTTCGAGCAGTTCGTTGGTGCGCGGCTTGCCTTGCGGGGGCACCCAGGCCGTGGCGAAGTAGTGCTGGACGACGGCGATCCAGCCGTTGTCCGCCTGCTTGATGTAGCTGGCCTTCTTCTTCTGGATGTCGCTGAACGTGCTCTTCTGGAACTTGTCCTGGTCCGAGTAGACGGCAAAGCCCGTGAACGTGTGATAGAAGCTGGACGTGTCGGCCGGGTCGTTGCCGTCGCGCTCGATCTGCAGGTACAGCGAGGGCGTGACGGGGGCGGCGCCGACGTTGGCCAGGTCATGGCGCACGTCGATGTCGTAGCGGCCACGGTGCAGGGTGAACGTCTTGGTGACCTTCACGCCGCCGGATTCGCCTTCGAACGTGACGACCAGGTTGTCGCCGGTCAGTTCGCGTTCCTGGGAGACCAGGCGGAAAGGCGTCTGGTGCGTGGGGAAGCTCTGGCCGCTGGGGGCGCCGACCACGCCGGTCTGCACCACGTAGTTCAGGCCCGCAGAGCGGTCCAGCAGAACCGTGGGCTTGTCGGGCTGGCCGGTGGCCGGATACTTCAGCAGTTCGGCGCGCACCAGTTGGGCGCCCATCGTGTCGAAGGTCAGGCGCAGAACGTCGGTGGTGATGACGACTTCTTCGGAGCGCGTGGGAATGGGCGTGGCGGCGCCAGGCACCGTGGAGGCCGGGGCAGCGGTGGCTGTCGGGGCGCTGGGCACGGACGGCGTCGCGTTGTTGGCTGCAGCCGGCGATTCGCTCGTGCTGGCCGCGGGCGGGGCCCCGAACAGCGACGGCTTGCCGTTATGGATTTGCCAGTTGTTCCAAAGGAGCAACAGCGAAAAGGAAAAAATCATCCAGAGGACGGTTCGTCGGATATCCATGGTGCCTACTGAAGTGAATACGGGCCAGCAAAGCCCGCCAGTTTAGCGTCAATCGTGCTCGATGCGGTGGCTGTGGGAGCAGCAACGGGCGTCGTTGGTTCCCTTGGCCGGCGGAACCGGATCCAGGCCCCCGGGCGACCAGGGGTGGCAACGGCCGATGCGCCGGACTCCCATCCAGAAGCCGCGCCATGCACCGTGGCGCTCGATCGCTTCGATCGCGTACGCCGAGCAGGTCGGAGTAAAACGGCACTGCCGGCCGATCCAGGGACTCAGGAAGAACCTGTAGAACCGGATCGGGGCAATGAGTAGCGCCTTGATCATCGCGCGATCCGCTCAAAGTGAGCGTCCACTTCGGCTCGGGCTGCGCGTTTCAGCGCAGTGAGCGTGGCGGGCGCGACCTTGCTATGCAGGCGCACGACGTAATCTTTTGCCGGCAGCGCCAGGCGCCGATGGCGGAACGCTTCGCGGATGACCCGCTTCAAGGCGTTGCGCGTGGAGGCGTGGGCGGCGAACCGCTTGGCGATGATGAGCCCCAGGCGAGCACAGGGGTCCTGACCGGGAGGCAGATCATTGGGAGCGGCGCTCACAATGAAGAATGCCCCTCGGGCAAGACGCCGGCCTTTAAGGGCGGCGGCAAACTCGGAGGGGCGATGCAGCCGCGCCTCCGGGGGAAGCGTGGAGCGCGGCATGGACTGCGGATCAGGCGGTTGCGCGGAACCGGAACAGGATTGCGAGAGGTCTTGCAATATGGTCGGTCCGTGCGAAAGTCAGTTTCCGGAAAACCGGAAAACTGGACTTAGACGGCCAGACGCTTGCGGCCCTTGGCGCGGCGGGCGCTCAGGATGGCGCGGCCAGCGCGGGTTTTCATGCGCACGCGAAAGCCATGGGTGCGCTTGCGACGGGTAACGGAAGGTTGGTAGGTGCGTTTCATGGACGATCCACAAAAAGAACAAAGTCAGAAGGGACCTGCCCGGAGGGTTCCACGTCGCGCTAAGCAGAAGCGGGTATCTAGAGAGCATTCTTGCAACGGCTTTTGCAACCGGTGCAAAAAACAACTCTGAGACGGGGCTCTGTACCGAGAATTTCATCTCGGGCGACCTATTCAGCAAAGCTAAAAACCGGACAAATTGCTCTTGTAGGAGCGTGTCCGGCCAGCTTTCTGCGAAACCTTCTGACAGACAGAATTCGGAAAAGCCCACCATTTCAGCAAGTTTTCCCTGTCTTGTCAAACAGTTAAGGAGGGATCATATAGACACTCATGCCCTTCCCTGTGGATAACCCCCGCCCGGGCAAGGTAGAATCGAGGTTTGAATAAGAGCGACATGAAAGAATTCTGGCAGACCTGCGTCAGTCGTCTTGAGCAGGAACTCCCCCCCCAACAAATCAGCGCGTGGATACGACCGCTGGTCCCGCTTGCGTACGACGAAACGCAGGCGGTGCTGCGCGTTGCCGCGCCCAACCGCTTCAAGCTGGATTGGGTGCGCAAAAACTTTTCCCACCAGATCGAAGCGTTGGCCGCGGAGTGGTTCAAGCGTCCGGTGCAGGTGCTGTTCGAGCTGCCTTCGCAAGGGACCGCGCCGCGCATGCCGGTCGCGCCCGTGCGTGCGCAGCAGCCAGCCCAACAACCGCACCCGTCCGCTGCGCCCCCCTCCGGCGCCGCGCCGCCCGTGACGGTCACCGTGATGACCGCCCCGTCCGCTCCCGCGACGACCGTCGCGGCGCAGGCCGTGAACGCGGACGCCGCCAACATCGTGTACGAGCGTTCGCGCCTGAATACCGACCTCACGTTCGAGAACTTCGTGACCGGTAAGGCCAACCAGCTCGCGCGCGCTGCGGCACTGCAGGTCGCGGAAAATCCCGGCACTTCGTACAACCCGTTGTTCCTGTATGGCGGCGTCGGCCTGGGCAAGACCCACCTGATCCACGCCATCGGCAACGCCATGGTTGCGGCGGGCACCGGGGTGCGCGTGCGCTATGTGCATGCCGACCAATACGTGTCCGACGTGGTCAAGGCGTACCAGCGCAAGGCGTTCGACGATTTCAAGCGCTACTACCATTCGCTCGACCTGCTGCTGATCGACGACATCCAGTTCTTCTCCGGCAAGAACCGCACGCAGGAAGAATTCTTCTATGCGTTCGAGGCGATGGTCGCGCAGCGCAAGCAGATCATCATCACCAGCGATACGTACCCCAAGGAACTGTCGGGCATCGACAGCCGACTGATCTCGCGCTTTGATTCGGGCCTCACGGTCGCCATCGAGCCGCCTGAGCTGGAGATGCGCGTGGCGATTCTGCTGCGCAAGGCCGAGTCCGAAGGCGTGCCCATGCCCGAGGAAGTGGCGTTCTTCATCGCCAAGCACCTGCGCAGCAACGTGCGCGAACTGGAAGGCGCGCTGCGCAAGGTCCTGGCCTACGCGCGCTTCCACGGCCGCGACGTGCTGACGGTGGATGTCTGCAAGGAAGCGCTGAAGGACCTCCTGTCGGTGTCCAACGGCCAGATCACCGTGGAAAACATCCAGAAGACGGTGGCGGACTTCTACAAGATCAAGGTCGCCGACATGTACTCGAAACGCCGGCCGGCCAATATCGCGTTGCCGCGCCAGGTTGCGATGTACCTGGCCAAGGAGCTGACCCAGAAAAGCCTGCCGGAAATCGGCGATTTATTCGGCGGCCGTGATCACACCACGGTGCTGCACGCCGTTCGCAAGATTTCCGATGCCCGCGCCAAGCAAGCGGAGCTCAACCATACCCTGCACGTGTTGGAACAAACTCTAAAAGGATGAACATGCAACTCGTACAAACCACACGCGATGCATTGCTGAAACCGCTGTCGACTGTGGCGGGCATCGTCGAAAGACGCCATACCCTGCCCATTCTTGCGAACATCCTGATGCGCAAGGAAGGCAACAAGGTTGCCTTTATTGCGACCGACCTGGAAGTGCAGATCACGACGCACGCCGACTTTGGTGTCGGCCAGGACAACGAGTCCACCACGGTGGCCGCGCGTAAGCTGCTGGACATCCTGAAAGCCCTGCCCGATACCGGCGACGTGCGCCTGGCCCTGGCCAGCAACAAGCTGTCGGTGCAGTCCGCCAAGAGCCGCTTTGCGTTGCAGACGCTGGCCGCCAGCGAGTTCCCCACCGTCGCTCAGCCCGAGCAGTGGGACGTATCGCTGACCATGCCGCAGCGCACCTTGCGCCACCTGTTCAACATGGTGCACTTTGCCATGGCCCAGCAGGACATCCGCTACTACCTGAACGGCATGCTGCTGGTGTTTGAACCGGGCCGCGTGCGCGCCGTCGCTACCGATGGCCATCGCCTGGCGCACTGCTCGACCGAAGCCGACGGCATCGCCGAGCGCCACGAAGTCATTGTGCCGCGCAAGACCGTGCTGGAAATGCAGCGCCTGCTGGAAGACTCCGACGAGACCGTCTCCATCGACGTGGCGCCGGGCCAGATCCGTTTCCGCTTTGGCGACGTCGAGCTGGTCTCCAAGCTGGTCGAAGGCAAGTTCCCCGATTTCACGCGCGTGATTCCCACGAACTACTCGCGCCACTTCCTGGTCGGCCGCGAAGCGCTTCAGGGCAGCCTGCAGCGCGCAGCCATCCTGACCACGGACAAGTTCAAGGGCGTACGCCTGCAGTTGGCGCAGAACCAGATGAAGATCTCGTCTTCGAACGCCGAGCAGGAAGAGGCGCAGGAAGAAATCGACATCGACTACAGCCATGAAGCGCTGGACGTGGGCTTCAACGTGGGCTACCTGCTCGACGTGCTGGCCAACGTGAAGGTCGACAACATCCAGTGGTCGGTCATGCCCGATGCCAACGCGTCGGCGCTCATCACCCTGCCCGAAGACGACCAGTTCAAGTACGTCGTCATGCCGATGCGGATCTGATCCGCATTCCCCCCCGTGGGTTTGTGCCGCTTGCGGACCGGATGGTTCGCGGGCGGTCCGGCCGCCAGGCCGTTCTTTAAAGCGTTATCGATACAGACATGTCAGATCAGCAGAACACCACTCCCGAGACCAGCGGCTACGGCGCTGACTCGATCAAGATGCTCAAGGGGCTGGAGGCCGTGCGCAAGCGCCCCGGCATGTACATCGGCGACACGTCCGACGGCACCGGCCTGCACCACATGGTGTTTGAGGTCGTCGATAACGCCATCGACGAAGCCCTGGCCGGCTATTGCGACGACATCGTCGTCACGATCCACACCGACAACTCCATCTCCGTCACGGACAACGGCCGCGGCATCCCGACCGACATCCACAAGGACGACGAATTCCACCGCAGCGCGGCCGAAATCGTCATGACGGAACTGCACGCCGGCGGCAAGTTCGACCAGAACTCGTACAAGGTGTCCGGCGGCCTGCACGGCGTGGGCGTGTCGTGCGTGAACGCACTGTCCGAATGGCTGCGGCTGACCATCCGCCGCAACGGCGAAGTGCACCAGATGGAATTCCGTCAGGGCGAGCGCGTGGCGCCCCTGGCCGTGACCGGCACGACCGACAAGCGCGGCACCGAAGTGCGCTTCCTGGCCGACCCGATCATCTTCAACAACATCGAATACCACTACGAGATCCTCTCCAAGCGCTTGCGCGAGCTCTCGTTCCTGAACAACGGCGTCAAGATCCGTCTGGTCGACCAGCGTCAGGGCAAGGAAGAGAACTTCGCGTTCTCGGGCGGTGTGAAGGGCTTTGTTGAGTACATCAACCGCGCCAAGACCGTGCTGCACCCGAACGTGTTTTCAGTCAGCACCGAGTCCGCCGCCGGCGGCGTATCCGTGGGCGTTGAAGTGGCGATGCAGTGGAACGACAGCTACAGCGAAAGCGTGCTGTGCTTCACCAACAACATCCCGCAGCGCGACGGCGGTTCGCACCTGACCGGCCTGCGCGCCGCGATGACGCGCATCATCAACAAGTACATCACGGACAACGAGCTGGCCAAGAAGGCCAAGGTCGAGACGTCCGGCGACGACATGCGCGAAGGCCTGGCCTGCGTGCTGTCCGTGAAGGTGCCCGAGCCCAAGTTCAGCAGCCAGACCAAGGACAAGCTGGTGTCCAGCGAAGTGCGTCCGGCCGTTGAAGAAGCCGTGGCCCGCACGCTGGAAACCTGGCTGCTCGAGCACCCGAACGACGCCAAGGCCCTGTGCAACAAGATCGTCGAAGCCGCGCGTGCCCGCGAAGCCGCGCGCAAGGCGCGCGAGATGACGCGCCGCAAGAGCGTGCTGGAAGGCGCCGGCCTGCCCGGCAAGCTGGCTGACTGCCAGGAAAAGGATCCCGCACTGTGCGAGCTGTACATTGTCGAGGGTGACTCCGCAGGCGGCTCGGCCAAGCAGGGCCGCGACCGCAAGTTCCAAGCCATCCTGCCGCTGCGCGGCAAGGTGCTGAACGTCGAGAAGGCGCGCTTTGACCGCCTGATCGCCAGCGAGCAGATCGCCACGCTGATCACGGCGCTGGGCACCAGCATCGGTCCCGATTTCAACGTGGACAAGCTGCGCTACCACCGCCTCATCATCATGACCGACGCGGACGTCGACGGCGCGCACATCCGCACCCTGCTGCTCACGCTGCTGTACCGTCAGATGCCCGAGCTGGTGCAGCGCGGCTACGTGTACATCGCGCAGCCGCCGCTCTACAAGGTCAAGGTTGGCCGCGAAGAGCGCTATCTGAAGGATGACCAGGAAGAAGCGCAGTTCATGCTGACGCTCGCCCTGAAAGACGCCGAGATCATCTCGGGCGGCAACATCATCCGCGGCGAAGAGCTGAACGACCTGGCCCGCCAGTACGTGGCGGCCGACGGCGTCATCGCCCGCCTGTCGCGCGTGTTCGACGTGGGCGCGCTGTCGGCCATGGCCGAAGGCGTCGAGATCAACCTGGAAACCGCCGAGTCCACCGCGGACTCCGCCAAGCGGCTGGCCGATGCCATGCGCGATCCCATCAACGGCAATGGCGTTGAAGTCGTTCCGCAATTCGACGAAGCCACCGAACGCCATCGCCTGTCCGTGCAGCGCATGCACCACGGCAACGTGCGCGTCAGCATCATCGACGCCGACTTCATCAATGGCTCCGATTACGCCATCCTGTCCAAGGCTGCCAAGAGCTTCCTGGGCAAGGTCGGCGCGCGTTCGATGGCCGCGCGCGGCGAAGGCGACAAGCGCAAGGAGCAGCCCGTGTCCGACTTCCGCGAAGCCATGCAGTGGCTGCGCAGCGAAGCCGACCGCAGCATCTCCAAGCAGCGCTACAAGGGTCTGGGTGAAATGAACCCCGAGCAGCTGTGGGAGACCACGATGGACCCGAAGGTGCGCCGCCTCTTGCGCGTGCAGATCGAGGACGCCATCGCGGCCGACGAGGTCTTCACCACGCTGATGGGCGACGACGTCGAACCGCGCCGCAACTTCATCGAAACGCACGCGCTGTCGGCGGGCAATATCGACGCCTGATCGTGCTGGATCCCGCGAATACCTAGATTCCTCCCGGGATATCCGGCGATCGTACAAGGGGCTGCTTTTGCAGCCCCTTTTTCATTGGTGCCCGGCGTTTCGAATCAACTCTGACGCGGCGTCGATGCGCAGCGTAGTGCCCCGATGCGCGGCGATTATCCATAAATATGGATAGTTATTTCAATCTTGCAGGGTTTATCCATTATCCCGGCACGCCTACAGTACCTCCATGCCCAGTCAACACGGCGATTCAGGAGACTTCCCTCCCTAGCCGGCTGACTGACAACTTCCTCATCAAGTAAATGGAGCTCATCATGAATCAGCAACTCAACGGCAAGATTGCACTCGTCACCGGCGGCACCACGGGCATCGGCCTGGCGACCGCCCAGGAATTGGCCGCGCAGGGCGCGCGCGTTTTCATCACCGGCCGCCGTCAGGCCGAACTGGATGCCGCCGTGGCCAGCATCGGCGGCGCGGCAACGGGCATCCGTGCCGACGCGTCGGTGCTGAGCGATCTGGACGCCGTCTACGCCCAGATCGCCAAGAGCGCCGGCAAGCTCGACATCCTGTTCGCCAACGCGGGCGGCGGCGACATGATGCCGCTGGGCGCGATCACGGAAGAGCACTTTGATCGCATCTTCGGCACCAACGTGCGCGGCACCTTGTTCACCGTGCAAAAGGCCTTGCCGTTGCTGGTCGATGGCGCCTCGGTAATTCTGACCGCGTCGACCGTATCGATCCAGGGCACGGAAAACTTCAGCGTGTATAGCGCCAGCAAGGCCGCGGTGCGCAACTTCGCGCGCTCATGGGCGCTGGATCTGAAGCCGCGCGGCATCCGCGTGAATGTTGTGAGCCCCGGTCCGATCCGCACGCCGGGCCTGGGCGGTCTGGTTCCCGACGAAGCCCGTCAGGGTCTGTTCGATCATCTGGCCGCGCAGGTGCCGCTGGGCCGCCTGGGCGAACCGCAAGAGATCGGCAAGGCCGTGGCGTTTCTGGCTTCCGACGCGGCGAGCTTCGTCAATGGCATCGAGCTGTTTGTCGACGGCGGGATGGCGCAGGTCTGAGCGCATTGCACTTCCGATCGCGACTTCTCAACATGAAATTCGTGACTCATTGCGTACTGGCGCTGGCTGCGATGTGCAGCGCGCCTTATACGCACGCACAGGAAACATCACCAATGAAACCCGACATGCACGACGCCGCCGATGTGGCGCAACGCTTGATCGACATCCATTTTTCGATATGGAACGACGCCGATTCCCACTCCCGCGAATTGAAGTTTGACCAGGTTTACACGCAAGATTTCTTCGTGGCCGATCAAAGCGGCGTCGCTGCAGGTTACGCGGAAGTAAACCGCCTGATCGAGCAGTTGCAAGGAACCCATGCGGGATTCCGGTTCACGCCCGCGCCGATTACTTGGAATCATGGTGTCGGCCGTGTGGTCTGGAGCTATGGTCCGCGCGGCAATCCGGATCAGGTGCACGGAGAGGATATCTTCACCATCAAAGACGGCAAGCTTGCGAGCGCCCACGTCTTTCTCGATCGTCCGTAAGTGAGACACGCATCATGAAACTACTGGCTTCTTGCTTCATGGCGATTGGCGTTCTGGCAGGCGGGGCATTGCACGCGGCGGGCATCCGCGTGGCGGGTGTGGATCACGTGGGTATCAACGTGCCCGATCTGAAACAGGCGGAGACGTTCTTCGTTAGTGCCTTCGGATGCGAACCGGTGACACGAATCGGGCCATTTCAGCTGGATCCAACGGCGTCGCCCGATGCTGCGGGTTTCGCGCCCCGCGCCGATAGCGTCACGATTGCCATGCTGCGTTGTGCGGAGGGTTCGAACATCGAGTTGTTCGAGTACAGGAATTCGCGTGGCAGCAAGACCATGCCTCGTGCCGAGGATATCGGCGCCTCGCATATCGCGTTCTACACCGACGATATCGAGGGCGCGGTGTCATATCTGAAGGCCCAAGGCATCACCGTTCTGGGCAAACCCGTCACGATGACATCGGGCGATACCGAAGGTGAGACGTGGGTCCACTTTCGCTCGCCTTGGGGTTCAGACATGGAACTCGTCAGCTACCCGAATGGCAAGGGATATGAGCGCCGCAGCAGCCTCAGGCTGTGGAATCCCAAGCACCCCGGCCAGTGAACCCCGACCCGGCCTGAGGCGCGCAGCGGGCATGCGGTGCGCGGGATCGTCCGCGCGATGCGCATGCCGATGATTGCAGCACGAGTTTTCCTATGAATGATCCGGATACCTTGGTTCAGTTCTGGTCTACCGATACGGTTCCCGTGACGCAAAGAAGGAAGTACTGGATAGATGCGGTGGGCCAGTCCATCGCCAAGGTGGAAATCACCATCCCGGACGATGCGCACTTTCGGGCAGAACTTCGGTCGCGTGAGATGGGCGTGTTGCGCATCAGCAAGACCGAGGCCAGCGTCGGCGTGACGGTCCGGCGTACCGCGGCCAACATCGCCACAGATAGCCATGAGCGCTATTTCCTCGTTGGGTCATACCGCGCCATGTGGTCATTGGGCACCCGTGGACGTGCCGAACGCTTGCAACCTGAAGACCTTGTCTTGTTGAGTTCGCGCCGGGAGTACACGCTGCGTCTGCCGGAAGCGTCGGAGTTTTTTTCGATAAGTTTTCCAAGCAGCTGGATCAGCGTATGGATAGCCAATCCTGAAGATCACGTCGGCGTTCGCCTGGATGCCTCGATGGGCTGGTCTCGCGTGTTGTGCGCGTTTGTCCGGCAGCTATGTTCGGAGTTTGCGAACGCCACGGTTGATATGCAGGGCACGCTCGTCGATCAACTTGGCGCCCTCATCGGTCTTGCCGTGGAGGATGCTCCCGATACGACGCGCAGCGCCGCCAGAAGTGTGTATGAACGAGTACGAAAGGTGCTGCTCGACCGCCATGTTGAGTCCAGCCTCACGGCTGCGGATGTGGCGGCAGATCTGGGCATGTCGGTGCGTACCTTGTATCGGCACACGTCCGGATTACGGATATCAATTCCGCGGGCGATTGCCGAGATACGCCTGGAGACGGCGAAGCGAATGCTCGCGAGTCGTGTCTTTCGCGCCTTGAGTGTCGCGGAGATTGGCCGCAGGTGCGGCTACAGCGACGCATCGCATTTTGTCAGGCAGTTTCGTCTGTTCTGCGGGCTGACGCCCGGCGAGTTTCGCCGGCAGACCTAGGTTCGCCTTCGGCATGTCCTGGAGAGCTGCCGCTACGTATTTCACGGTCGGGTCTGAAGCCGGACATGGCACAACCAGGCAATCACCGTGGCGCAGAACGGCCATTGGTGCTTCAGACCCGCTACTAGAATTTTTGGCGGGTTGCTGGACGCCTTTGCCTTGACTGTGGTTCAGACGAGTGTGGGCGCGTTCGCCACAACCGCTTTCCGAGCCGCTTTTTCAGAGACACCAAAAATGATAGTAGAGATCGGCAGTGCCAGTTCGACGCCAGTCGCTTCGCGGTACGAACCACCGTCCCCCCCTCGCGCTTCTCAAGTGAATGAAGTCAGCACCATGGCGCCGGAGTCGCAGACAAATGCTGACGCGTCGTCGACCGACACGTCGGCGGCGCAACAGAGCAAGGACTCGGATCCCGCCAAGAATGGAGGCGAATCGCTTGAGTCGCTCAGGGAGCAGATTGCGCAATTGGAGAAGCAGCTTGCGCAAGCGCTGGAGGAGTTGCGCGATGTTCAGTCGGCCACCATGGATGAAAAGCAGAAGGCCGCGCTGACGGCCGCCCTTCAGGTGAAAGTGGCCGTGTTGAATTCGTCTTTGATGTCCATGATGATGAAGCTGGCAGAGGCCATTGCCAATGAGAACGGCAAGAACTTTGAGAGTGCGGTTGCGCTGGCGGCGTCTCAAGGTGGTGGCGGCAGCGCGGGTTGAATGGACGCCAGCGGATCTGCCCGCGGTGGATTCGCGAATACACTTCGATCTGGAAGACCTGACGAAAGGCCGTGCGGATTGAACGTGATTGCACATCGAAGGCCAGCCCGATCCGGGCTGGCCTTTTGGCTTTCCGGATCCGGCGATCGGGCGTCACCAATCAAGCGCCCCAGGGCGCCTCTGCAATCAAAGGAAGTGAAGATGGGAAATCGGGCCTGGCTGTATCTGTGCTCGGACGAGGATGAAAGCGAGCCGCCCGCGGAGATCGCCAGCGCGAACGGCAACCTGCCGACGTTGTGGCAGGTGCTGCTGGCGAGTGGCGAGTCCGGTGCGGCGCCGGATGAACAGGATCTCCTTGGTGATGGCGATGGGGCGGGCATTGCCGCCGATGTGTGTGCCGCCCGCGCGCGTCTGGTGGAATTGGCGGCGTTCATGCGGTCGCATGCGGATCGGGATGATGCGCCGCACATGCTGCAGTTTGACGCCGCCACGCAGTATCTGGACGAGTTGATCGACGAACACGACGGCAAAGGCGACCTGTGGATAAGCGCAAATCTGAATGAACTGGCGTGGCTGTACGCGGGCGGCGCGGCGGCTTACGTTCACCAGACGCGCACGTTGTGCGACGAACGCTGGCGGGCGCTGCAGCAAGGCATGCAGGTCGGCGACCTGGCCGCCGTCTGCCAGTTGCTGGACGTGCAGGATGCCGGCGACGCGTCCGGCTGGGCGTGGCGGTTCGGCTTTGGGGGGTTGTCGCATTCCTACTTTCACGAACAGGAGCCGGCCCGCACGGTCAGTTTCGAGGACTACGTGGCCGAGGGCGGCGATGATGACGGCGCCTGGCTTGGCGGCGGGTTGTACCGCTACCGTGTGGACAAGTTGTGGGGGCTGCGCGCCGTCGATCCGGAAGCCGAATCCGACGACGATTGCTGGCTGCCGGTGATGGCGCCGCAGTGGGATGCGATCTGGCCCAGCGGCGCGTCCGATGAAGGCGTGCTGTGGATAAGCCGCGAAGGACGCACCGGGCTGCTGCAGGTGGCGGAGAACGTCGTGCGCGTGCTGGTGGCGCCGCGCTTTGACGCGGTGTGGGATTTTGAAGAGGACGTGGCAAGCGTCCAGGTGGGCGACAGGGTCGGTCTGATCGCCGCGGACGGCCGTGAAATCCTGCCGCCGTCACTGGATGAGGCCTGGAACTGCGCGCAAGGCCTGGTGGTGGCGCGCGTGGGAGATCGGCTGGGCTTTGTGGACAAGTCGGGTGGCTGGGCGATCACGCCGCGCTTCGAGGACGCGGGGTCGTTCTGCCCCGGGGGCCTGGCGCCCGCGCTCGAGGCGCAGGCGTGGGGGCTCGTCGACCGGCGCGGCGCATGGGTGGTGGCGCCCGAGTGGGAGGACGTTTATTGGGACGAGGACCTGCACGCGTTCATCACCGAGCGCGATGGGATGCAGGGGCTGATCGACGCGTCGGGTCGCCCGGTGCTGGATGCGAGCTTTGCCGCGCTGGCGCCGCTGGATACCTCGGCGGAAGCCGCCGAGCTGTGGACAAGCGGCTTGATGCGCATCAGCGTGCTGACGCCCGATGCGCGGCGCGGCGTGGTGGATGGCGAGGGGGCGGTGCGGGTGCCCCTCGTTTACAGCGATCTCGGCGAGGTGAGCTGGCTGCCGTCGGAACTGCCTGGCGTCCCGGAGCCCGCGCCTGAAGGCCAGGCGGGGCGCTATGCGCGGATCCTGGCGAATGTGGGTCGCGATGACGATGGCGACGAGACGTGGGCCGAAGGCGTCTACGACATGGCCGAAGGCCGCGAAGTGCTGGCCTGCCGGCATGTGCTGACGTTCGGGCTGGCGTGGGACGGCGGGTATGGGTGGCTGGCGCTGCAAGCGGGCCATGCGCCCTGCCCTCACAACGTGGACGGGCTTTATGTGGGCGTGGCGCGGGCCGGTGGCGACTGGCTGCATGAACCTGTCTACGCCTGGATCGGATCGCCGGAGTCCTTGCAGACGGCGGCGGGCGTCTACAACGGCCCGCCGGCGATTGTCGCGCAGTGGAACGAGGGCGAGCCGGTGCGGGCCATGCGGGGCGATACGGGTGGGCTGGTGATGCTGCACCGTGACGGGCGGGTGACGCCGACGTAGGCCGTTGCCGCAACGGTGTCTGACACCCTGGGGAGATGGTCGCCGGTTTGTGGCGGTGTCTCAGCGGGTGTCAGACACCTGATCGTGCGAGCGTAGGCAAGTGCGGCAAAGGTGTCTGACACCCTGGGGAGATGGTCGCCGGTTTGCGGCGGTGTCTCAGCGGGTGTCAGACACCTGATCGTGCGAGCCTAGGCAAGTGCGGCAAAGGTGTCTGACACCCTGGGGAGATGGTCGCCGGCTTGGGGCGGTGTCTCAGCGGGTGTCAGACACCTGATTGTGCGAGCGTAGGCAAGTGCCGCAACGGTGTCTGACACCCTGGGGAGATGGTCGCCGGTTTGTGGCGGTGTCTCAGCGGGTGTCAGACACCTGATCGTGCGAGCCTAGGCAAGTGCGGCAAAGGTGTCTGACACCCTGGGGAGATGGTCGCCGGTTTGTGGCGGTGTCTCAGCGGGTGTCAGACACCTGATCGTGCGAGCCTAGGCAGTTGCGGCAAAGGTGTCTGACACCCTGGGGAGATGGTCGTCGGTTTGTGGCGGTGTCTCAGCGGGTGTCAGACACCTGATCGTGCGAGCGTAGGCAAGTGCGGCAACGGTGTCTGACACCCTGGGGAGATGGTCGCCGGCTTGTGGCGGTG
>NZ_JCBANC010000039.1:0-61851 GCF_059760815.1 Achromobacter sp. 1012554356
GCATGGGGGGCAAGAAGTAGAGGCGGGGGGCGGCCTGATCTCCGAGGGGGCAGTACGGCTGTTCAGCCCAGTCCTGCCAACTGCTCGGGTCTTGAAATCCTTGTGTCCAACCTTGCCATTGCGCGATGGAGAACGTCAACATAGCGCGCGATTCTACTATGGCAAACTGCGACTGACTTGTTTTGAACAGTTACAAATTACACAAAATAATCCATTTTTACGGTATTTTTTTCGAATAGTTACTTTCACTTGTGGGCGTTCAGGAACTTTTAATCTGGTGGGCCGATCCAAGCGCCGCCTCTCTATATGGTGTCGAACACCTGTCCGCGGATGACGCCCTCAGGGCGCCCGCGATCCGCAGCGGCAAGGCCCAGCGCGACTGGCAAGTCAGCCGCGCGCTGCTGCAGCACGGGCGCGCCGCGCGGCCCGGACCCGGCGCCACGTCGCTGAGTCACAGCAGCGGGCATGCCCTGTTGGCCACCGCGCCGCCGGGCTGGAAGGTTGGCGTCGACCTGGAGGCCACCCGGCCACGCAACGTTGACGGGCTGGCGCAATGGGTGTGCTCTCGGGCGGAGCGCGACCTGCTGGCCTCGCTGCCGGAGGAGGCCCGGCTGCTTCGTTTCTATCAGTTATGGACGTTGAAAGAGGCTTTCATCAAGGCTGCGGGCCTGGATTTTCCCGCGGACATGGCGTCGGTGGGGTTGAATCCCATGTCGTCAGGCCTGGCGCTACGGCCGCCGGCCGGGCGCTGGTCCGCGTGCTCTTATCGGGCCGGCGCCGGTTGGATGGCGTCAGTGGTGTGGCAGGCCCCTGATGCATCCGCCTGCGGCCCGATGGAACCAGCTTGGCACGGCGCGGCCGGCTGCGCGTTGCCCGAGGTGGAACTGGCCGGGCAGTGGCGCACCGATTCCGCTTGATGCCCGGGCGATTTCGCCGTTCGCATTTAAAGATGTATTATGAATATATGTTTAAAGGCGAGCCCGTTCGCCATTCAAGGAGCAGTTGATGTTGAGCCCCAAAATCCGCGAGCTGGTCAAGGCCACGGCCCCTGTCCTGAAGGTTCATGGCGTCGCCCTGACCAAGCACTTTTACGCGCGCATGTTCCAGCACAATCCGGAACTCAAGCATGTGTTCAACCAGGCCCACCAGGCGGGCGGCGCGCAGCAGCACGCGTTGGCCGGCGCGGTGACTGCCTATGCCGAGCACATCGACGACCCCTCGGTGCTGATGCCGGTGGTGACGCGCATCGTGCACAAGCACGTCAGCCTGGGAATCCGTCCGGAACACTACGCCATCGTGGGCAAGCATCTGCTGGCTTCCATCCGTGAAGTGCTGGGCGACGCCGCCACCGACGAACTGGTCGATGCGTGGGGCGCGGCCTACGGCCAACTGGCGGACCTGCTGATTGCCGAAGAGGCGCGCCTGTATGCGGAATCGGCCAACAAGCCGGGCGGCTGGACAGGCTGGCGCGCGTTCCGCGTCGTGGGCAAGCAGCCCGAAAGCGCCGAAATCACTTCTTTCTACCTGGCCCCCGCAGACGGCGGCACCGTGCCGGCCTACCGGCCCGGGCAGTACGTGTCCGTACGCGTGTTCGTGCCGGAACTGGGTCTGATGCAACCGCGCCAGTACAGCCTGTCGGACGCGCCGGGACAGGATCGCCTGCGCATCTCGGTCAAGCGTGAACCGGCTGGCGTCCAGACGCCGATGGGCCGCGTGTCCAACGCGCTGCACGACCGCCTGGAAGAGGGCGGTGTGCTGGACGTGGCGCCGCCGCAGGGTGATTTCCACTTGCGTGAGGACGGCGATGCCCCCGTCGTGCTGCTGAGCGGCGGCGTGGGCCTGACGCCGATGGTGTCGATCTTGAACCATTTGGTGCGCGCCAACGACGAGCGCCAGATCCGTTTCGTCCACGGCTGCCGCAACCGCTCGGTGCATGCCATGCGCGAGCACGTGAACGACATCGCAGCATCGCGCGCCAACGTGCGCAAGGCGGTGTTCTACGAAGAGGTGGGCCACGGCGACCAGGCCGGCCGCGACTACGATCACACGGGACGCGTCGATCTTCACGCGATCCGCGACGAGGCCATCGTGCCCGGCGCCGATTACTACTTGTGTGGACCGGCGGCCTTCATGCGCGCACAGCGTGAAGCGCTGGTGGGGCTGGGGGTGGCCGAAGACCGCATCCACGCCGAGGCGTTCGGCACCGGCGGCCCTGGCGC
This sequence comes from Achromobacter sp. 1012554356, assembly GCF_059760815.1. Taxonomy (NCBI): domain Bacteria; kingdom Pseudomonadati; phylum Pseudomonadota; class Betaproteobacteria; order Burkholderiales; family Alcaligenaceae; genus Achromobacter; species Achromobacter sp. 1012554356. The sequence goes on from NZ_JCBANC010000039.1 coordinate 2,220, forward strand.
CTGAGCGGTGTATCCTGGCGGCCTGATGTTTCCGGGCCGCCCGGCCCACGCACCCCACCCACCATGCAACTGAACCGATTCACCGACTTCGGCCTGCGCGTCCTGATGTACCTGACGCAATGCCGCGACCGGTCCGTGGCCGTCACGATTCCCGAGATCGCGGACCGCTTTGGCCTGTCTCGCAATCATCTGGTGAAGGTGGTGCACTTCATGTCGCAGCGCGGCTGGGTCAGCACCACGCGCGGCAAGGGTGGCGGACTCAGCCTCGCCCGTCCCGCCACGGAGTACCGGGTCGGCGATCTGGTGCGGGAACTCGAGCAGCAGGGCCCCCTTATCGATTGCCACGAACCGCCCTGTGCCCTGGACGGCGTGTGCCGGCTGTCCGGCGTGCTGGCGCAGACCCTGCAGGCGTTTTACGACACGCTCAACAGCTACACCCTGGCGGATCTGGTCCGCGAACCGACCGCCGCCGCCATCATCAAGCTGCACCGGGTGGCCTGAAGCCCGGGCAGGGGCATGAAGTTTGGTTATGGCCCCTGCGGCGTTTGGCATTTGCCCGCGCGGGGGCGGCCGTTACAGAATGGGCCCGTTCGCGGTCTTCTTGGATAACGGTATGCGCGTTTGCGTGATCGGCGCCGGCGTCGTCGGTGTGACGTCGGCCTATTTCCTGGCGCGCCAGGGTCATGACGTGGTGCTGGTCGACAGCCAGCCCCGCCCGGCGGAAGTCTCCAGCTATGCCAACGGTGGCCAGCTCAGCTACAGCTATGTGGCGCCGCTGGCCGGACCCGGCGTGCTGCCCAGTGTGCCCGGCTGGCTGCTGCGCCACGACTCGCCGCTGCGTTTCCAGCCCCGGCTGGACCCGCATCAATGGCGCTGGTGCCTGCAGTTTGCGCTGGCCTGCCGCGCGTCGGTGGCCAAGGCCTCAACGGCCCAGATGCTGACGCTGTCCTACCTCAGCCGCGACGTCATGCACTCGCTGCTTGAACAGGAAGATCTGGCGTTCGGCCATCTGAAAAACGGCAAACTCATTGCCTACCGCAGCCCCGACCTGCTGGACAAGGCGCGCGCGCTGGTGGCTTACCAGGCCGCGCACGGTGCGGACCAGCAGGTGCTGGACGCCGCGCAGACCGTGGCGCGCGAACCCGCGCTGGCCGGCATGGGCACAAGCCTGGCGGGCGCCATCTACACCCCCAGCGAAGAAGCCGGCGACTGCCGCCAGTTCACCGAAGCGCTGTTCGACCGCCTGCAAGCGCTGGGCAACGTGCAGTGCGCCATGTCCAACCCGGTTTCCGGACTGCAGCGCGAAGGCCGCCGCATCGTCGCGGTCAACACGCGCGACGGCGACATTGGCGCCGACGCCGTGGTGCTGGCCACGGGCATCGGCACTCGCGCCTTGCTCGGTCCGCTGGGCCACGATGTGCCGCTGTATCCCCTGAAGGGCTACAGCCTGACCGTGCCGCTGGCGCAAGACGACACTGTGGCGCCGCGCATCAGCGTGACCGACTACGAACGGCGCATCGTCTACGCCCGCGTGGGCGGCGTGCTGCGGATCGCGGCCATGGTGGACATCGGCAGCAACAACGCCGACATCGACCCCGCGCGCATCGGCCTGCTCAAGCAACAAGTGCTTGAAGCCTTTCCGCAGCTTGACCTGCGGCAGGCCATTCCGTGGGCGGGTTTGCGTCCGGCCACACCCACCGGCAAGCCGCTGATCGGCCGCAGCCCCGCGGCCGACAATCTTTGGCTGAACGTCGGCCAGGGGGCGCTGGGATTCACCTTGGCCTGCGGCAGCGCGGCGCTGCTGACCGCGCAGATGGGTGAGATGGAATTGCCGCTGGATCCGGCGCCGTTCAAGCCCTGACGCCGCCGCCCCGATGGGCCATGTCCATTTCGCGATAGCCGATGCCATTTCATCGGCAGACGGGCTGATGCCGGCTCAATAGGATAGCGATCAACCTTCGCACGGCGCCGCATTCGGCGGCCGCGAAGGCGCCGATCCATCCTTCGAGTCCATCGCCATGTCCTTTCTCTTTCCGTTGTTCGCCATTCTGTTCTGGGCGGGCAACGTCATCGTCTCCAAGATGGCCGCCAGCGCCATCTCGCCCACCGCGATTACCTTCTACCGCCTGCTGCTGGCGCTGTTCCTGATGGGGCTGTTCACAGCCCGTCCGGCGTGGCGCAACCGGCGGGTCATCCTGCGGCACTGGCCAAAGCTGGCGCTGTATGGCGCGCTGTCCGCAGCCGTGTTCCAGGCGCTGTCCTATCGGGCGGCCGAGACCACCACCGCCACCAACATGGCCATCCTGACGGCGCTGATTCCGCTGCTCAGCATGCTGCTCAGCGTGGTGATCCTGCGCGATCCGCTGACGCTGGGCATGGCCGCGGGCGGCGCGCTGTCTTTCCTCGGCCTCTTGTACCTGGTGGGGCAGGGCGACATGCTCAGCGTGTTCCAGCATGGCGTGCACGTGGGCGACGGCCTGATGCTGCTGGCCGCCTTGTCGTACGCGCTGTACGGCGTGCTGCTGCGCCACTGGAAGGTGCCGGTGCCCGCCTGGCAGTCCACCTTCGTGCAGTCCATCTTTGCGCTGATCTACATGTTCCCGCTGTACCTGCGCGTGCCGGCAGCGCAAGCCGCGCTGGATGCCAACACGGTGCCGCTTATCCTGTACGCCGGCATTTTCTCGTCGGTGCTGCTGTCGTACCTGTGGATCGAAGGCGTGCAGCGGCTGGGGCCCAACCGCTGCAGCATCTTCATCAACCTGTTGCCGCTCTTTACCGCGCTGGCCGCTTTTGTGATGCTGCGCGAACGCCTGCACAGTTATCACCTGCTGGGCGGCGCGGTCACGCTGGCGGGAGTGCTGCTGGCGCAGACCGTGCAGCGGCCGCTGTTCCGCGCCGGGCGCGTGGCGGCGGCGGGCAGGGCCTAGCCGGGTATGCATGGGCGCTCAAGTCCGGCGCGCACCTTGCGCGGGAGGTGAGCAAGGCCTGGCCGCGCATTCACGGGCGTTCAAGACAGGCGCCCGCCATCGCCGCATAGTGGCCGCTTTGCGCGGTGAGGCGATGAGCATTTTCCAGAAAACCACGATTGCGCTGGCTCGCAGCCCAGCGGTCGGCCAGGCAATGCGAGCGATGGCCGCCCGGACCTCGCTGGCGCGCCGGTTCGTCGGCGGCGCCGATGTGGACGAAGCCGTGCGGACCGCCGTAAGGCTGCGCGAGGCGCATGGCATTCGCGCTTCGCTCTTCTATTTAGGCGAGTACGTGGCAGACCGCGCCGCCATCGACCATAACGACAACCAGGCCTTCGACGCGTGCCGGGCACTGGCCGGCGCCGGCCTGGACGTGCATGACGCCCGCCACGCGCAGTGCACGGATTTCGGCGGCCTTGTTCGGCACGCTGGCCGCGCATGGCCAGGCGCTGGAAGAGGGCGGCACGTCTGCCTCGGTCAGTCTCAAGGACCCCGCCTGCATCACCGACGTGTGTGCCTTGCTGCGCGAGCGCATGGCGGCGGATCCGTCCTGCGCGCCCGACCTCGAGGCGCTGGCGCAAGCCCAGGACCGTCACCGGACCACGCTGGCCAAACAGTTCGCCCGGCGCTACGGGTTGCCGCCGCAGGCGTGGCTGCGTAACTGGCGGGTGGCGCGCGCCCGGGTGCTGCTGCGCGCCGGCTTGCCGTTGGCGGATGCGGCGCAGGCGGTGGGCTTCGCCGACCAGGCGCACCTGACCCGGGTGTTCAAGCAGATCTACGGCAGCCCGCCGGGCGTGCTGCTCAAGGCCGGGGCGGGCGGCTCCCAGACGTTGTGAGGGCGGGGCGTCTCAAGCCGGTAATCCGAGTATTTGCGCGTGAAGAATTCCGCGCCTAGCGCATGCGCCGCGGCAAGCGGCCGCCGGGGATCGAGCGCAATCTCGCCGCGCCGGTTGCCGGCGCCGTGCACAAAGCCCACAAAGCTGGAATGCGTATAGCGCGCAAATTCCTGGACCTGATGCACGATGCCGAGCGCCGCGCCCGGATAGGTTTCCTCCGAGGCCACCGCCAGCCCCAGCCGCTTGCCCGCCATGCCGGCCTTGACGCGTTCCGGCTCTGGCCCGGATCCCGCATAGTGGCTGAACGACCGGTCAAAGAACGCCTTGGTCTGCGCGGACATGCCATACCAGTAGATGGGCGTGCAGAACAGCACGCCGTCGGCCGGCAGAAAATGTTCAAGGAAAAGTTCGGCGTAGCGGTCGGCGGGCGGCTTGGCGTGGCGCAGATCGGGCAGCAGGCCCTGGATGTAGTCGTCCAGGAAAAACACCGATGCCACGATACCGGCCGTTTCAGCGCCCCGGCGGGCGGATTCGGCCAGCGCCGCGCTGTTGCCATCGCGGCGGGGACTGCCAACCAGGATCAGCAGGCGTTCGGGGCGATGAGTTGAATTCATGCCAGGCTCCTCTCAAGAATTAACGATGCGAAGCGTGATGTTGGTATCGAAGGGGTGCCGGCGACAACTGACCATTCCTTCACTAAGATGAATGCAATTCATCCAAGGATTCCGGCCATGTTTGCCTCGCTTCCCGTTACTGCACTGCGCACGTTCGAGGCTGCGGCCCGGCTGCGCAGTTTCAAGCTGGCTGCGGCCGAGCTGTCGGTCACGCCCACGGCGGTGTCCCATCAGATCAAGGCGCTTGAGCGGCATGTGGGCTGCGCGTTGTTCGATCGCGTGCCGCGCGGCGTTCGGCTGACCGACAAGGGCGCGCGCCTGTTTGCCGGCGTGCATGGCGCGTTGCTGGACGTGGCGCAGACGCTGGATGCCTTGCGGCCCGCGCCCGAGTCCGGCGCGCTGACCGTGTCCACGACCCATTCCTTCGCGGCCTTGTGGCTGGTGCCGCGTCTGGGCCGCTTTCACGCGGCATCCCCGCAGTATCAATTGCGCCTGGACACGTCGCCCGATCCCGTGGACCTGTTGCAGGACGCCAGCGTGGACGTCGCCATCCGCTACAGCCGCCAGCGCTATCCCGCCTTGCACGCGGCCTGCGCGCTGCCCGAGTGGTTCGGGGTGTATGGAGCGCCGTCGCAGGTCGCCCGTGCCGGACGCCGCGCGCCTGCGCTGGTGACGGTGCGCTGGCGTGATTCGGACCTGTATGAGCAAGGCTGGCAGGCGTGGTGCGAAGCGGCCGGGTTGCCCGCATGGCGGCGGCCAGCGGCGCAGCACGCCTACACCGAAGAACACTATGCGATGCAGGCGGCGATTGCGGGGCAGGGCCTGGTGCTGGCCAGCTCGGTGATGGTGTCCGACAGCGTGGCCGCGGGAACACTGGTTTCCTATCGGCCGGAGATCCGGGTGGCAGGCTCGGTCTACACGGCGCTGTGCGCGCCAGGGCGCGAACGCCACCCGCCGGTCAAGGCTTTCCTGTCGTGGCTGCGCCAGGAATTCCGCGCGTAGGTCTGGCGCGGGTGGACGGCGCGACGGTTTGCCGCAGATGCGGCGAGACAGCCCGAACGCCAGCGGGTACATTGACGTCGCCGCGTCATCGCTGCCGCGACGGCCTGTCTCATGTCAGGCGGCGCGGCGTTTTCGGACTATGGAGTGCGCCCCGCTGTGAACCAATTCCAAGAAATGACGGTATTCCTGGCCGTGGCCGACGCGGGCAGTTTTTCCGCCGCAGCCCGGCGCCTGGAAATGTCCGCGCCCACCGTCACGCGCAGCGTGGCGGCGCTGGAACGCCGGCTGGGCGCCTTGCTGTTGGTGCGCACCACGCGCAGCCTGCGGCTGACCGAAGCCGGCCAGCGCTATGCCGCCGACTGCCGCCGCATTCTGGAAGAGGTCGAGCAGGCCGATGACGCCGCCGCCGGCGCGATGGCGGTGGCGCGCGGGGCGCTCGCCATCACCGCGCCGGCGCTGTTTGGCGAGCTGCACGTCATGCCGGCGGTGCTGGGCTACCTGCGGGCGCATCGCCAGGTGTCGGTGCGTGCGCTGCTGGTGGATCGGGTCGTGAACCTGGTGGACGAGGACATCGACGTCGCGGTGCGGATCGGCGCGCTGCCGGATTCCTCGTTGACGGCGGTGCCGGTGGGGCATGTGCGCCGCGTGGTGTGCGCCGCGCCCGATTTCCTGCGCGACCACGGCGCACCGGCCGACCCCGAGTCGCTGCATCGCTTCTGCACCATCACTGCCGCGATGGAAGGCCGCGCGCCGCACTGGCGTTTCTCGCAGGCAGGCCAGACCCTGCGTCTGCACATGCAATCGCAGTTGACGGTGACATCGTTCCAGGCGGCGGTGGCCGCCGCCCGCGAAGGCTGGGGCCTGACGCAGGTGATGTCCTATCAGGTGGCGCCGCACCTGGCCAGCGGGGCCCTGCAGGTGGTGCTGCGCGACTTCGAGATGCCGCCGGTGCCTGTCCACCTCGTGTATCCGGAAGGGCGCAAAAGCTCGGCCAAGGTGCGCAGCTTCGTGGATTTCTGCGTGGATGCGCTGCGCGGCGACCTGGCGGCGCTGCCGGCCTGACGGGTTTATTTGGGTTTGTTTCATCTATCGCAAGAGTGTCTTGCCGGCGCCGGCCGTTCCGGAATTGCGCCGCCGGCCCCACCATGGAGTCTCGAACCCGCCAGCGAGCGTCCGGATGCAAGCCGACCCGGCGCTGGTCCCCGCAAGGACACCGTCATGAACCTCCCCGAATACACCGGACCGTCGCCCTGGCATGCGGGCGAAGTGCAACTGCAGGCGCATGCCGGCGTTGCCGCGCGCATGGACATGATCGGCCGCAAGGTCGTCCGCGACTTCATGCCCGACCCGCATCGCGAATTCTTCGCGCAGCTGCCGTTCGTGGTGGCTGGCGCGGTGGACGCGCAGGGCGATCCCTGGGCCGGCATTCTGGAAGGGCTGCCAGGCTTTGCCGTGTCGCCGGACCCGCATACGCTGCGCATCGCGGCCATGCCGGACGAAGACGACCCGCTGCGCGCCGGATTGGGGGTGGGCCGGCCGGTGGGATTGCTGGGCATCGAGCTGCACTCCCGCCGGCGCAACCGCATGAACGGCCGCATCGCGGCCTGGGATGGCAAGCGCTTCGACGTGGCGGTGGCCCAGTCCTTCGGCAATTGTCCGCAGTACATCCAGTCGCGCGATTTCTTTTTCTCGCGCTCGCCGTCGATGCGCTTTGCGGCCGCGTTGCCGGAACGCGGCGGACTGGACGACGCGGCGCGCGCACTGATCTTGGCGTCTGACACCTTCTTTGTCGCCAGCTATGCCGGCGTCGCCGTCGATGTGTCGCACCGGGGCGGCAAGCCGGGCTTCGTGCGTGTGGACGGTGATGTGCTGACCATTCCGGACTTCTCGGGCAATCGGTTTTTCAACACCCTGGGCAACCTGGCCGCCAACCCCGTCGCGGGTCTGCTGTTTATCGACTTTGAACGCGGCGACCTGCTGCAACTGACGGGGCGCGCCGAGGTGATTCTGGACAGCCCCGACATCGCCGCCTTCGCGGGCGCCGAACGCCTGTGGCGCGTGCACGTGCGCCGCGTGGTCAGGCGGCCGGGCGCGCTGGCCCTGCGCTGGCGCTTCGATGCGTGGTCGCCCACGGCGCTGGCGACCGGGCGGTGGCCGGCCGCGGCCTAGCGTCAGGCGTCGGCCACCTTGCGCACGACCGTGTCGCCCGGGTTCAGCAGCCGGCCGTCCTGTGCGCGGATCTCCATCCGTTGCACCGGCTGCCCGCGCTGGCGGTCGATCAGCGTGGAATGCGCCTCGTCAGAGCCGTAGTAGTGGTCCTCGCCCCATTGGCGCAGTCCGACGATCACCGGAAACAGCGCCTCGCCTTTTTCCGTCAGGACGTATTCCTGGTAAGCGCTGCCGTCGGACGCCGGCGCCACGGCAAGAATGCCGTGCGCGACCAGCGTGCGCAGCCGGTCGCTCAGGATGTTCTTTGCCATGCCCAGGTTCTTCTGAAATTCGCCAAACCGGCGCAGGCCATCGAAGGCGTCCCGCACGATAAGCAGCGACCACCAATCGCCGATGGCGTCGAGCGAGCGCGCCACCGGGCAGGCGGCGCCTTCAAGGCTGGTGCGTTTGACCATGTGGACTCCTTGCCGATTCTCAGGATGAAGTTGGTTGCATTATAAAACCTTGTGAACTAGCATTCTGGTTTCGTAATAAAACTAGATAGATCATGAACCCGACTAGCCGATCCGTCGCGCCCGAAAACGAAACACCGAGAGACGACGCACCCGAAGACGACGCGCCCCGCCCGATGCCGCCCGCGCTGGTGTTCCTGCTGGCAGCGTCCTGTGCACTCAGTGTTGCCAACGTGTATTACGCGCAGCCGCTGCTCGACGCCATCGGCCGCGAATTCCATCTGGACGAGGCGGCGGTGGGCATCGTCGTCACCTCCACGCAATTGGGCTGCGCGCTGGCGCTGTTCTTCGTGGTGCCGCTGGGCGACCTGCTCGACCGGCGGCGGCTGATGCTGGGGCAATTGGCGCTGCTGGTGCTGGCATTGACAGCGGTGGCGGCTGCGGCAAACGCGCCGTGGCTGCTGGCGGGCATGGTCGCATTGGGATTGCTGGGCACCGCGATGACGCAGGGCCTGCTCGCGCTGTCGGCGGCGCTGGCCGCCCCGGCCGAACGCGGGCGCGTGCTGGGGGCGGCGCAGGGCGGGGTGGTGATCGGCCTTCTGCTGGCGCGCACGCTGGCCGGCGCGCTGGCGGATTTATGGGGCTGGCGTGCGGTGTATGTGGCGTCGGCCATTCTGTCGGCGGTGCTGGCGCTGGTGCTGGCTCGCTGGCTGCCGCGCCGGCGCCTGCCCGCAGCCGCGCTGCGCTATGGCGCGCTGTTGCGTTCCGTCTTCACGTTGCTCGCGACCGAGCGCGTGCTGCAAGTGCGCGGCATGATCGCGCTCTTGATGTTCGCCGCGTTCAGCGCGTTCTGGACCGCGCTGGTGCTGCCGCTCAGCGCGCCGCCGCATTCGCTGTCGCACACGGCGGTGGGCGCGTTCGGACTGGTGGGGGTGGTGGGCGTGCTGATGGCGGCGCGCGCCGGCCGCCTGGCCGACGCCGGACACGGCCAGCGCACCACCGCGATCGGCTTGGCGCTGCTGTGCGTGGCCTGGGCGCCGATTGCCTTGCTGGATCACAGCCTGTGGCTGCTGGCGCTCGGCGTGCTGGCGCTGGACCTGGCGCTGCAGGCGCTGCACGTGACGAATCAGGCGATGATTTTCAGCATCGGCGCGCAGGCGCATAGCCGATTGGTGGCGGGATATATGATGTTCTATGCGGTCGGCAGCGGCCTGGGCTCGATTGCCGCCACCGCCGTGTACGCGCAAGCCGGCTGGCTGGGCGTGTGCGCTCTGGGCGCGGGCATCAGCGTGGCGGCGTTGTTGTTCTGGGCGGCGACCGTGCCGCGCGGGGCACGCGCGGTTTGTCCGGGAGACGGGCGGGCGCACAGCTAGTTGCGTGCGCCCGTCATTGTCCAGTCACGCCAGCCAGCGCTTGATGCGGCCGGCCAGCGCTTCACGGCTGATGCCGTAGCGGTCATGCAGCGTGGGCAGGGCGCCGGCATCAAGAAACGCGTCCGGCAGCCCGGCCAGTTGAAATCCGGCAGGCTGCACGCGATGGCGCAGCAATGCGCTGGCCACGGCCTCACCCAGCCCACCGATCACCGAATGGTTCTCGGCCACGACCACCAGCCGGTGTTTGTAGCGCACCGCCTCGACCAGGCTGGCCTCGTCCAGCGGCTTGATGGTCGGACTGTGCATCACCGCCACCCCGATGTTGTCGCGCGCCAGGTCCTCGGCGGCCTCCAGCGCGCGCATCGTCATGATGCCGCTAGAGATGATGAGCACGTCGCTGCCTTCGCGCAGCATCTTCGCCTTGCCCAGCTCAAACCGGTAGCCCTCGATCTCGTCCAGCACCAGCGGCACCTGGCCGCGCAGCAGGCGCATATAGACCGGGCCCTGGTGCTCGGCGATCTGCGGCACGGCCTGTTCGATGTCCAGCGCGTCGCAGGGGTCGACGATGGTCAGGCCGGGGATGCCGCGCATCATCGCCAGGTCCTCGGTGGCCTGGTGGCTGGGGCCGTAGCCGGTCGTCAGCCCGGGCAGCGCGCAGCAGATCTTGACGTTGAGGTTTTCTTCCGCGATCACCTGATGGATGAAGTCGTAGGCGCGCCGCGTGCCGAACACCGCATAGGTCGTGGCAAACGGTACCAGCCCTTCCTTGGCCATGCCGCCGGCCGCGCCCATCAGCAGCTGCTCGGCCATGCCCATCTGGTAGAAGCGCTCGGGGTACGCCTGGGCGAACAGGTGCAGGTCGGTGTATTTAGCCAGATCCGCCGTCAGGCCCACGATGTCCGGACGCGATTCCGCGTACGAGACCAGCGCTTTGCCAAAGGGCGCCGCGCGGACGCGCTGCCCCTCCGAGGCAATCGACGCGATCATCGCGGACGTGGTGAGGCGGGGCTTTTGCTGGGTGCTGGCGCTGCTCATGACCAGGCTCCTTCGGTCGTGGGGGTGGGGCGGTTCTGGTCCAGGATGTCGAGTGCCTGTTGCCATTCCGGCGGATCGACGCGGATGAAATGGTTTTTCTCGCGCTGCTCAAGAAACGGGATGCCCTTGCCCATCCGGGTATCAAACAGGATGACTCGTGGCTTGGCGTCGGGCAGGGTGCGCGCGGTATCGAATGCCTGCACGACGGCGGCCAGGTCGTTGCCGTCCACCCGCTGCACGTGCCAGCCGAAGGCCGCCCACTTGTCGGCCAGCGGCTCAAATCCCATCACCTTGCCGGACGGGCCGTCCGCCTGCTGGTTGTTGATGTCGACCAGGCAGATGAGGTTGTCCAGTTCGTGGTGCGCCGCGCCCATTGCCGCTTCCCAGGTCGAGCCCTCGTCCAGTTCGCCATCGGACATGGAGTTGTAGACGAAGGCCGGATTGCGCTTGTGCTTCAGCCCCAATGCGATGCCGACGCCGATGGACAAGCCCTGACCCAGCGATCCGCCCGAAATCTCCATGCCCGGCGTGTAGGTCGCCATGCCCGACATGGGCAGGCGGCTGTCGTCGCTGCCATAGGTGTCGAGCTCGCTTTCCGGAATGACGCCGGCCTCCATCAGTGCCGCGTAGTGGGCAATGGCGTAGTGGCCGTGCGACAGGAGAAAGCGGTCGCGGCCCTCCCATTGCGCATCGCCGGGCTGCACGTTCATGGCGTGGCGGTAGGCCACGGCCAGCACGTCGGCCCAGCCGAGCGCCTGGCCAATGTAGCCCTGGCCCTGGACTTCGCCCATGCGCACCGCGTAGCGGCGGATGCGCCACGCGGCGGATGCTAGTTCGTTCAAAGATTTGGACTGCTCCATTCGAAGCTCCCTATTCATGGTGAGGGGTTCATTTCAGGATGCTGGCGGGCACGTACGACACCAGCCCCAGCACCGAAAAGGCGACCAGATAGAAGGGCGCGAGCTCGCGCACGGTCTGGCCCACCTTCACTTTGGCGAGCGCGCTGGTGATGAAGAGCGTGGTGCCGACGGGTGGCGTATACAGGCCGATGGCCAGGTTCACGACCATCATCACGCCCAGCTGCGTCATGTCCATGCCGATGCTCTGCGCCAGCGGAACGAAGACCGGCGCCAGCAGCAGCACAGCGGCAGGCAGGTCGATGAACATGCCCAGAAACAGCATCATCAGATTCATCATCAGGATGACCAGCCATTTGGCATGCACGTTTTCCTGGACCCAATTCGCGATGCCCTGCGGGGTCTGGTCGAAGGTCAGCAGCCAGCCGATGGCCGAAGACGCCATGATCACCAGCAGGACAACGCCGGTTGCCAACCCGGCCTGGACGATGGCGGCATTGAGCCGTGACCACGTCAGGTCGCGATACATCACGGCCGAGACCAGGCCCGCGTAGAACGTGGACAGGACCGCGACCTCGGTCGGCGTGGCGATGCCAAAACGCAGGAACACGATGATCAATAGCGGCAGGATCACGGCGGGCAGGGCGTACAGCAGGTGCCGGCGGAACGCGGCGCCGTTGAAGGGCGACGTGTCCCGGGGGAAGTTGCGGCGGCGGCCCACCCACCAGCAGGCCAGCATGAAGCCGGCGCAAAGCAGCAGGCCCGGTAGCACCCCGGCGACGAACAGCGACGCGATCGACGCGTTGGCCGTCAGGGCAAACAGGATCATCGGGATCGACGGCGGAATCAGGATGTCGATCGTGGCGGCGGCGGCCAGCGTGGCGGCGGAGAATGCAGCTGGGTAACCCAGCCGCTTGTGCCACGGAATCATCAGCGAGCCGATGGCAGACGCATCCGCCACCGCCGAGCCCGACACGCCGCCGAACAGCGTGGACGACAGCACGCCGACCTGCGCCGGACCGCCGTGATAGCGGCCGATCAGGGCAGACAGCACGCCCACCAGTGCTTCGCCGAGCTTGCCGCCCATCATCAGCGAGCCGGTCAGCATGAAGAACGGAATGGCGATCAGGGGAAAGCTCTGCACCTGCGCGACCATCTGCTGGACCACCACGTCCAGCGGCACGCGGTCCGTGCTGGCCACCGCCGCCATCGCAGCGACGAGCAGGGCGTGTGCGATGGGCATGGCCACGACGGCGGCGCCCATGAAGACGACCAGAATCAATGCACTCATGGCTGCTCTCCCATCACCAGTGCACGGCGGGCGCTTGCGGCTCGCCGTCGGGCTGCGCCGCGGTCTCGCGGCAATGCCAGCTCTGCCAGGCCGACTGCGCCGCCAGGACGGCGAGCAGCAGCATGCCGCCCATCACGCACGCATAGGTCAGCGAGCCAGGCATCTGCAGAATCGGGGACTTTTCGTCGTGGACGATCTCAAGCATGTTGAACGTCGCCCAGGACAAGGTGGCGTACAGCCCGGCCACGACGCTCCAGGACGCGGTCGCAACCACGCGGCGGATGCGGGCGGGCACGGCATCCATCAGGAACGTGGTGGCGATGTGCGCGTTGTGCAGCGCGGCCAGCACGACCCCGGACATGACGAGCCAGGGAAAGAGCAGCTCGGGGATCTCGTTGGCCCATTCCAGGCTTGAACCCGTCGCATACCGCAAGGCGGTATTGATGACGAGGATCAGGAAGATCACCGTGGTGGACAGCCACAGGACCACGCGGCAAATGCCGTCGATGACCCTGCCGACCAGTCCATGTCGATCGGTATTCATGTTGTCTCCTGCCTTGTAGCCGGCCCGCCGCCGTGCCCGCCGCGTGGGGCGGGCACGGGGTGACCGAAGGACGTATCAGTTGCCGCGCGCCGCGGCCAGGACCTTCTTCACGTACGCGCCGATGGGACCGGCCAGCCATTTCTCGTCCACTGGCGCGGTGGCCTTGGCGAAGGCGGCGGTGTCGGGCGTCGTAACCTGCACCCCCTTGGCCTTCAGCTCGGCCAGCAGGCGCGCGTCGGCATCCTTGCTCAGCTTGCGCTGGAGCGCTGACGCTTCGTCGGCGGCCTCCTGCACGGCCTTGCGGTCGGCTTCGCTAAGGCGGTCCCAGGTGCGCTTGCTCATCAGGAACGGCGTCATCTGGAACTGATGGTTGGTCATCGCCAGGTGCTTCTGCACTTCGTACAGCTTGCTGGCCTCGAAGTTCATCAGCGGGTTTTCCTGGCCGTCCACCACGCCTTGCTGCAACGCCACATACAGTTCGGCGAACTTGATCTGCTGCGCCTGCGCGCCCAGGGCGGTCATGATGTCGACCAGCGTTGCGTCGGGCGGCACCCGCATCTTCAGGCCCTTCATGTCCTCGACCTTGTTGATGGGGTGCTTGCTGTTGGTCATCTGGCGGATGCCGTTGTCCCAGGTGCCCAGGAGGATCAGGTTCTTGCCCGCGGACTTCTCGGCCAGCTCCTTGCCCAGCGGCCCGTCGAGCAGCTTGAAGGCCGCGCTGGCGTCCGGGAACAGGAATGGCCATTCTGGACGCCGTCTAGCATTAAGACAAACGATGTGTCATCAGTCTAAGATGACGAATTGTCATCTGAAGTCAGGGACAACCCCATGCCTGCGCTGCCGCCCATCGTCAACTTGCTGGCGTTCGAAGCCGTCGCGCGCCGGCGCAGCTTTGCCATCGCCGCCACCGAGCTGCACCTGACCGCGTCGGCGGTCAGCCACCAGATTTCACGGCTGGAATCGGACCTGGGCGTGCGCCTGTTCGAGCGCAGCGCGCACGGGGTGCGGCTGAGCAGCGCGGGCGAGCAATATCTGGTGCGGATCGGCGGGGCGCTTGCGGCGATCTCATCGGCCACCGAAGACCTGCGCCAGGGCGTCAGCAACAGCTTGTACGTGCACTCCGCGCCCAGCATTGCGAGCCTGTGGCTGATGCCCCGGCTGCGGCGGTTTGCCGAGGCACATCCGCATGTGGCGCTGAACCTGTCGGCCGCGCATTCGCACAGCGATTTTGCGCTGGGCCAGTCGGACATCGACATCCGCTACGGCGTGCCGCATTGGGACGATGTGGTGGTGGAACCGTTGTTCGAGGAGCGCATCCTGCCGCTGGCCAGCGCGGCGTTCGTCCGCGAGCACGGCATCAAGCGTATCGACCAGCTGCTGGACGTGCCGCTGATCCAGAGCAACGTCAGCGTCATCCAGTGGTCCGACTGGTTTGGGCGTTATTCGGAACGGCGCGCGCCGGATCACTTCACGATCCGCTTTGACCGCGCGCAGATGTCGCTGGACGCGGCGGCACAGGGTTTGGGCGTGGCGCTGGAAAGCGCCACCATTGCTGGCATGCACCTCGCCCAGGGCAGCTTGCAGCCGGTCTTTGGCATGGCCAAGGCCGTCACGGTGAAGGCGCACTTTCTTGTGTACCCCGCACGGCACGCCAAGCGTCCGTCCGTGGAGGCCTTTCTTGCCTGGATCCACGCCGAGGCCGCTGCGGCGGCGGTCAAACGCTAAGCCCGGCCCGCAGGAGCAGACCGGGCGTTCGCGTCAGGGCTGGACTTCGTAGTCCGCCGTGCCCAGCACGACTGCCGCCAGGCCCGGCGCCTGCGTCAGTTTGTGCAGCGCAAAGGCTTGCGCGGTGGCGATCTTGGCGTTGTGGAAGGCCGGGTCTTCGGCCTGCAGGTCCAGGCTGGCAAGCAGGGCGCGGGCCATCTGCCAACCGGCGAACGTCGTCCCCGCCAGGAGCAGGTAGGGCACCGCGGCGCCAAAGACCGCGTTGGGGTTGCCGGCGGCATTGGCAAGAACGAACTCGATGGCGCTGGCCAGCGCTTCGCGGGCCTCGCGCAGCGGCTTGAGCATGCGGCCGGCGGCCGGCTCGCTGCGGGCTTCGAGGTCGGCTTCGGTCTGGCGCACCGCGTCCAGCAGGGCGCGCGCCACGGCGCCGCCGTCGCGCAGCGTCTTGCGGCCGACGAGGTCGTTGGCCTGGATTGCGGTGGTGCCTTCGTAGATGGTCAGGATGCGGGCGTCGCGGTAGAACTGCGCGGCGCCGGTCTCTTCGATGAAACCCATGCCGCCATGCACCTGCACGCCCAGGCTCGCGACGTCGATCGACATCTCGGTGCACCAGCCCTTGACGATCGGCACCAGGTATTCCTGGATTGCCAGGTGGCGCTTGCGCGTGTCGGCGTCGGGGCTGGCGTGGGCCAGATCGGCATGGCCGGCAGTCACGTAGGCCAGCGCGCGGCCCGCTTCGGTCAGGGCGCGCATGGTGCCCAGCATGCGGCGCACGTCGGGGTGCTGGATGATGGGCACGGCGTCGCGCGACGAGCCGTCCACCGGGCGGCTCTGGACGCGCTCGGCGGCATAGGCCAGCGCGTGCTGGTAGGCGCGGTCGGCAATGGCGATGCCCTGCACGCCCACCGCGTAGCGGGCGGCGTTCATCATGATGAACATGGCGTCCAGGCCGCGGTTTTCCTGGCCGACCAGGTAACCCAGCGCGCCGCCGGCGTCGCCAAACTGCAGCGTGCACGTGGGGCTGGCCTTGATGCCCAGCTTGTGCTCGATGGACACGCAGGCGACGTCGTTACGCTCGCCCAGCGAGCCGTCTTCGTTGACCAGGAACTTGGGCACCAGGAAAAGCGAAATGCCCTTCACGCCGTCGGGCGCGTCGGGCAGGCGGGCCAGCACCAGATGCAGGATGTTCTCGGCAAGGTCGTGCTCGCCATAGGTGATGAAGATCTTGGTGCCGGACAGGCGATACGTGCCATCGCCCATCGGCTGGGCGCGCGTGCGGACCATGGCAAGGTCCGAGCCGGCCTGCGGCTCGGTCAGGTTCATGGTGCCGGTCCATTGGCCGGAGATCATGGGGCCGATGAAGCGCTCGCGCAGCTCGGGTGAGCCGGCCGTCATCAGGGCCTCGATGGCGCCGTTGGTCAGCAGCGGGCATAGCGCGAACGACAGGTTTGCGGCGTTCAGCATTTCAGAGCAGGGCGAGCCGATCAGCCCGGGCAGCCCCTGGCCGCCGTATTCGACGGGGTGGGACAGGCCCTGCCAGCCGGCGTCTGCATATTGGCGGAAGGCCTGCTTGAAGCCGGGGGCGGTGGTCACCGTGCCGTCGTGCCAGGCGCTGGGCGCCTCGTCCGCCGGGTGGTTCAGCGGCGCCAGGACCTCGGCGGCGAAATGGGCGGATTCTTCCAGCACGGCTTGCGCGGTGTCGGGCGTGGCCTCCTCGAACCCGGGCAGGGCGGCCACCTGCGGCAGACCGGCCAGATGGTTCAACACGAACAGCATGTCTTTCACGGGGGCTTGGTACGTCATGGCGTAGGCGCTCCTGGTTTTATGGGTTAAGCGGATCAGGCCGGTTTGCCGGGGCCGGCCACGTCGATGGCGGACGTAGCGCCGACGGCGGCGCGCAGTTCGAATTTCTGAATCTTGCCGGTGGACGTCTTGGGCAGGTCACCGAAGCGTACCGCGCGCGGCACCTTGAAGCCGGACAAAAGCATCTTGCAGTGCGCGATGATTTCTTCGGCGGTGGCGGTGCAGCCGGGCTTGAGCTCGACGAAGGCGCAGGGCGTCTCGCCCCATTTGGGGTCGGGCATGGCCACCACGGCCACGGCCGCCACGGCTGGATGCCGGTACAGCGCGTCCTCGACCTCGATGCTGGAGATGTTTTCGCCGCCCGAGATGATGATGTCCTTGCTGCGGTCCTTGATACGGACATAGCCGTCGGCCGTCATCACGCCCAGGTCGCCGGTGTGGAACCAGCCGCCGGCAAAGGCGTCCTCGGTCGCGCGCGCGTTCTTCAAATAGCCCTTCATGCAGATGTTGCCGCGGAACATGACCTCGCCGATGGTTTCCTCATCGCGCGGCACTTCAGCCATCGTTTCCGGGTTGCGCACCGACACGCCGGCCTGCAGGTGATAGCGCACGCCCTGGCGCGCGGTCAGCAGCGCGCGGCGTTCGGGGTCCAGCGCGTCCCACGCGTCCTGATGCGCGCAGACGGCGGCTGGGCCATAGACTTCGGTCAGGCCATATACGTGGGTCAGCTCAAAGCCGATCTCGCGCATCTTGTCGATCACCGCCGGCGCAGGCGCGGCGCCCGCCACCATGGTGCGCACGGTATGGGTAATGCCCGCGCGCAGCTCGGCCGGCGCGTTGGCCAGCGCGCTTTGCACGATGGGCGCGCCGCAGTAGTGGGTGACGCCTTCGTCGCGGATCAGGTCGAACACCGTCTTGGGATCGAACTTGCGCAGGCACACGTTCACGCCGGCGCGCGCCGCGATGGTCCAAGCGAAGCACCAGCCGTTGCAATGAAAAAGCGGCAGCGTCCACAGGTAGACGGGATGCTTGGGCATGTCCCATTCGAGGATGTTGCTGACCGCGTTCAGGTAGGCGCCGCGGTAGTGATAGACCACGCCCTTCGGATCGCCCGTGGTGCCGGACGTGTAGTTCAGCGCGATGGCGTCCCATTCATCGGCGGGCGGCTTCCAGTCGTAGGTGGCGGGCGCGGCGGCCAGAAAATCTTCGTAATCGACGGCGCCCGGCAGCGTGGCAGGGGCGCCGTCCAGATCGTGCACCGAGACGATCTTCAGATGCGGAAACTCAGCGCGGGCGCGCTGCGCGACGTCGGCGTATTCGGTGTCGATGATGAGCGCCCGGGCTTCCCCGTGGCCCAGCATGAACAGCACGCTGGGTGCGTCCAGACGCGTGTTCAACGTGTTCAGCACGGCGCCCAGCATGGGCACCCCGAAGTGCGCTTCCACCATGGCGGGAATATTGGGCAGCATGACGGCAACCGAGTCGCCGCGCTGGATGCCGGCCTGCGCCAGCGCGCCGGCCAGGCGCTGGGCGCGTTCGTACGTTTGCGCCCACGTGCGGCGGACCTTGCCGTGCACGACGGCCAGTTTGTGGCCGTAGACCTGCGCCGCGCGGGCGATGAAATCCACGGGGGTCAGGGCTTCGTGATTGGCTTCGCGGCGTGCGAGGCCGTGATCGAACATGCCGGTCATGCTTGTCTCCAATGGGGCGGGGTGGCCCCTTATCCAGGTCTGCGGGGTTTGATCCCCGTCGCTTGCCCTAGCTTATGGCCGGCCGGAAAATGGCGTCTGTCGCCTGCATGACAGACCGCCGGCCGGCGGCGCTATCCCCAAGTTTTACACGGTTCTTCCCATGTCCGATGTTTCAAACACAGTTTCCTCAGACGAACTGCCGGCGCTGTTCCGTGCCTGTCCGTGGTTCGGCGCGCTGGATTCGCGGCACCAGGACCTGGTGCTGGCGACCTCGCGCGCGGAGCACGTCGGCAGCGGCGCGTGGATTGCGCGGCGCAATGCGCCGTCGGACCACTGGCTGGGGGTCAGCCGCGGGCTTCTCAAGCTGGCGATCTATAACGAGTCCGGCCGCAGTTGCACGTTCTCCGGCGTGCCGCCGGGCGGGTGGTTCGGAGAGGGCAGCGTCATCAAGCGCGAGCTGCGCAAATACGATGTGGTCGCAATCCAGCCGTCGCTGGTGATGCTGGTGCCCACCGCGACATTCCATGCGCTGTTGTCGGCGAGCCTGCCGTTTTCGCACTTTGTCATCGGCCAGTTGAACGACCGCATGGGCGAGTTCATCGCGTCCATCCAGAACCACCGTTTGCTCGACGCCGACGCGCGCGTGGCGCAATCGCTGGCGCAGCTCTTCAATCCGCAGCTGTATCCCTCCACCGACCTGACCCTGGCAATTTCGCAGGAAGAACTGGGCTACCTGACCGGCCTGTCGCGCCAGCGGGTCAACCAGGCGCTGCAGACGCTGGCCGACCAGGGGATCCTGGCGCTGGCCTACAACCAGATCAAGGTGCTGGCGCTGGCCCGATTGCGGCAGTTCGGGCTGGATCAGATCTGACGGGAATCAGGGCGTCGTGCCGCCTCGCGTCGGGTCAAAAGCGGGGTCCAGCGCACGGTCCAGCGCGGCGCGCGCCAGAAGGCGGGTCGAATCCAGCGTGGGCAGGGCGCAGTTGCCGTCGTTCAGCACCAGCGGCAGTTCGGTGCAGCCCAGCACAACCGCATCGCAGCTGTCGGCTTTCAGGCGTTCGACGATGCCTTGCAACTGCGCCACCGACGCGGGCTTGATCACCCCATAGACCAGCTCGTCCATGATGATGCGGCCCAGCAGCAGGCGGTCGTCCTGCGGCGGCCGCGCGTAGTCCAGGCCGTGTGCGCCAAAGGCCGCGGGGTAGACGTCGCTGTCCACCAGCCAGTGCGTGCCCAGGATGCCGACCCGCCGGTAACCGCGCGCCGCCGTGGCGGCGGCCTCCTGCGCGATATGCAGCCACGGCCGCGGCGAGTCCGCCACGACGCGGTCCAGTGCCTGGTGGATGGTGTTGTCCGGGCAGATCAGGAAATCCGCGCCGGCGCGGGCCAGCTTGTTCGCCGACGACAACATCAGGGCGGCAACGCCGTCCAGGTCGCGGGCGTCCAGGCAGGCGACGTAATCCGCCAGCGAATGGGTGTGCAGCGAAATCTCGGGATGCGCATGCGGGCCCATGCGCTGCGCGCCTTCGGCGCACAAGGTCCGGTAGCAGAGCGAGGCGCCCTCGGCAGAGCAGGCGACGATGCCGATGTGCAGCGGCGTGGCGTTCATCCAGTCGATTCCTTCTTCAGGGTCCGGGCAGCCGGACGGCGGGGAACAGGTCAGGCGCGATCGATTGTAGGGGCGGCGGCGGTTACGGTATCGCCGGGTGAAATTCACCCCGTGGCGGTTATTTATACCCATCCGGCCAACAGTAAAAAACACCACGCGGATTCCAACGCATTGATTCGGCGTGGTTTTTTTCTGGCACGGATTTCGCATGAGGACACGTACCCAACCAACCGCAACACAGGAGGGCGTTCCCATCATGGGTCCGTATCGGAAATTATGGTTCACGTTGATCGCCGTGGTGGCGATCACATTTGCGCTGCTCGGCTTCTACGGCGGCGAGGTCTACCGCCAGGCGCCGCCCATTCCCGGGCAGGTGGTGACGTCCGACGGCCGCGCGCTGTTCGGCCGCGAAGACATCCTGGACGGGCAGACTGCCTGGCAATCCGTGGGGGGCATGCAGCTTGGCTCGATCTGGGGCCACGGCGCTTACCAGGCGCCCGACTGGACGGCCGACTGGCTGCACCGCGAACTGATGGCCTGGCTGGACCTGGCCGCGCGCGACGAACACGGCCAGGCCTACGCCCAACTGCCCGCGCCGCAGCAGGCCGCGCTGCGCGAAGCGCTCAAGGCCGAATACCGCGCCAATCGCAGCGACGCCGCGACCGACACGCTGACCATCACGCCGCGCCGCGCGAAGGCCATCGAACAGACGGCGGCCTACTACGACCAGCTGTTCTCCGACGCGCCCGCCTTGCAAGGCAGCCGCGAAAGCTTCGCCATGAAGGAAAACACGCTGCCGGACGCCACGCGCCGCACGCAGCTCACGCACTTCTTCTTCTGGACGGCCTGGGCCGCGGCCACCGAGCGCGAAGGCATGCCGGTCACCTACACCAACAACTGGCCGCACGAACCGCTGATCGGCAACCAGCCCAGCGCCGAAAACGTCATGTGGTCCATCATCAGCGTCGTCGTGCTGCTGGCGGGCATCGGCTTCCTGGTCTGGGCCTGGGCCTTCATGCGCGGCCAGGAAGAAGAAGAGCCGCAAGCGCCCGCGCGCGATCCGCTCACAGCCTTTGCCCTGACGCCCTCGCAGCGCGCCCTGGGCAAATACCTGTTCCTGGTCGTGGCGCTGTTCGGCTTTCAGGTGCTGCTGGGCGGTTTCACCGCGCACTACACCGTTGAAGGACAGAAGTTCTATGGCATCGACGTCTCGCAGTGGTTCCCTTATTCGCTGGTGCGCACCTGGCATATCCAGAGCGCCCTGTTCTGGATCGCAACGGGCTTTCTGGCCGCCGGCCTGTTCCTTGCCCCGCTGATCAACGGCGGACGCGATCCCAAGTTCCAGAAGGTCGGTGTCGATATCCTGTTCTGGGCGCTGGTGCTGGTCGTGGTCGGCTCGTTTGCCGGCAACTACCTGGCCATCGCGCAGATCATGCCGCCCGATCTGAATTTCTGGCTGGGTCACCAAGGCTATGAATACGTCGACCTGGGCCGCCTGTGGCAGATCGGCAAGTTTGCGGGCATCTGCTTCTGGCTGGTGCTGATGCTGCGCGGCATCGTGCCCGCGCTGCGCACGCCGGGCGGCGACAAGAACCTGCTGGCGCTGCTGACGGCTTCCGTCGGCGCCATTGGTCTCTTCTACGGCGCCGGTTTCTTCTACGGAGAACGCACCCACCTGACGATCATGGAGTACTGGCGCTGGTGGATCGTCCACCTGTGGGTCGAAGGCTTCTTCGAAGTGTTCGCCACCACGGCGCTGGCCTTCATCTTCTCCACCCTCGGTCTGGTGTCGCGCCGCATGGCAACGACCGCCAGTCTGGCCTCGGCATCGCTCTTCATGCTGGGCGGTATTCCCGGCACGTTCCACCATCTGTACTTCGCGGGCACGACCACGCCCGTGATGGCCGTCGGCGCCAGCTTCTCTGCGCTGGAAGTGGTGCCGCTGATCGTGCTGGGCTACGAAGCCTGGGAAAACTGGCGCCTGAAGACGCGCGCCGCCTGGATGGACAACCTGAAGTGGCCGCTGATGTGCTTTGTGGCCGTGGCCTTCTGGAACATGCTGGGCGCGGGCGTCTTCGGTTTCATGATCAACCCGCCGATCTCGCTGTATTACATCCAGGGCCTGAACACCACGCCGGTGCACGCGCATGCTGCGCTGTTCGGGGTGTACGGATTCCTGGCGCTGGGCTTCACGCTGCTGGTGCTGCGCTACATCCGCCCGCAGTACGCGTTGAACCCGGGCCTGATGAAGCTGGCGTTCTGGGGCATGAATATCGGTCTCGTGCTGATGATCTTCACCAGCCTGTTGCCGGTGGGCCTGATCCAGTTCCATGCCAGCGTCAGCGAAGGTATGTGGTACGCCCGCAGCGAAGCCTTTATGCAGCAGGACTTGCTCAAGACCCTGCGCTGGGGCCGCACGTTCGGCGACGTGGTGTTCCTGCTGGGTGCGCTGGCCATGGTCATGCAAGTGATCCTGGGCCTGCTCAGCAGCAAGCCCGCGCTGGTTGAACCCCGGCTGACCCCCAAGGCCGCGCGCGGCTGATCCAGGCACCTTCGCGACTTTGCGCCAGCGCAACGTTGCGAAGGCCGCCTCCCGGTCCAATGGAAGCCAAGCCTGCGCCGGTTCGGCGCGGGCGCTTCGGAGAAACTCCGCATGCGCTTCCTGCCGATCGCCGCCGCCATTTCTTTGTTGTTGACCGCTTGCGGGCCCGCAGACCGGGCCCGTTTTGCATTGCCGGAACTCACGCGGCTGCCGCCCGGCGAGGTCACCCATCAGCCTCCCGGCGACGCCTTGCGCAACGGTTATCCCGTCACGCCCGCACCCGTCACCACGCGGCATACACGCGGCGTCGCGATCATGACACGGCAAGTCAGCCAGGCCGAATACGCGGCGTGCGTGGCCGCCAGCGCCTGCAAACCGCTGGACGCGGAACACCGCAAGGACAATTCTCCGGATCTGCCCGCCACGGGCGTCAGTTGGTCCGATGCCTCGGCCTACGCGGCATGGCTGTCGGGGTCGACCGGCCAGCGCTATCGCTTGCCGCGCTACGCCGAATGGATCTACGCCGCGGGCGAGGCCTATCGCGAAGAAGCGCCGCCCGCGGCGCTGCAGGACAACAGCCAGGGTCCCACCGACCCCGCGCAGCGTTGGCTGGCGGAATACGAACAGGAAAGCCGTCGCAGCGGGCAGGGCGCTGAAACCGCGGTGCTGCCGTTCGGCCAGTACGGCGCCAATGCGGCGGGCGTCAAAGACATGGCGGGCAGCGTGTGGGACTGGACTTCCGACTGCCACTCGCGTCGCGTGCTGGACGCGGCGGGGGCGGAGTCGCCGGAAGACGCCGACCTCAGCCGCAACTGCGGCATCCGCGTCGCGGCGGGGCGACACATCGCGTATCTGCCCGATTTCATTCGCGACCCCAAGAGCGGGGCCTGTTCGGTCGGCGTGCCGCCCGCTAACCTGGGCGTGCGTCTGGTGCTGGAAGAGGGCTAGGGCGGCGCGTGCCCCGTCAACACTAGTGCGCGGCCAGTTCGGCGGCCGCGCGGTCGGCGGTGGTGCGTTTCAGGTCGGCACCGCCAGCCTCGGCACCCGTGGCCGGCGAGCCGCTGCGGCACGACAGGCAGGACGCGCAGTCCATGGCGGGCTGCGCGTTTTCGGACAGGCGGGCCAGGGCCGCGGGCGACCGCAGCACGATGCGCTTGCGGCCGCTGCTGACGATGCCGCGTTGCTTCCAGTCGCTAAGCAGCCGGCTGACGGTGTGCAACGTGGTGCCGGTCATTTCGGCGACGTCCTGGCGGGTGATCGGAAAGCCGATGCCGATGCCGTCATGCGTGGGCTGGCCGGATTGCTGCACCAGCCGCAGGATGGCACGCGCGACGCGTTGTTCGACCTCGTCGGTGGATAGTTCCTGGATTCGCACGTGCGCATCCTGCAGGCGCTGCCCCATGGTCTGCAGCGCAATCGCGCCCAATTGCGGATGGCTGGCCATGAATCCTTCCCAGGCTGCCGCCGGCCACGCCAGGCACACGCTTTCCTGCACGGCCAGCACGCTGGCGGGGTAACAGGACTGCCGCATGGCGCATGCCAGGCCAAACATATCGCCCGGGTTGACATATCTCACGACAACTTGGTCGCCTTCCGATGTAATTTGTGTGACCTTGAGGCAGCCGTGCAGCAACACGAAAAAATGCGCGCCTTCGGCGCCTTGCCGGTAGGCGGCTTCGCCGGCCTCAAGTCGGCATGGAACGGCGTCCTTCAGCGCGGCATCAAGCTGCGAATCGGACAACGGCCTGAACAGATCCAGGTTTCGGAGCAAGGCATGGCATAAAGGCGATGGCATGGCGGTCCGCTTATGGGCGTGGAGAAATTTTCCACGCGTCGATGGTGACACCTGGGGGGCACCCTGACAACGTGCGTGCGACCGCAGGGTTATCCCGAATTTGCGCTACAGCAAAGAACGCGATCGCTCGCGGTTCTTCAATGGAGGTGCCGACAGACTCGGCTTTGAAGAAACCGAAAGAGGAGTTGCACATGAACGCGTTGCGCCCCACCTTGCTTGCCGCCGCCCTGATGTTCACGATGGCAGGCGGTCTGGCTTCCGCCCAGAATGCGGACACGCTGCCGCGCGCCAAGGTCACGCTGGTTGCCCCGCCCATGGTTCACCCGCATGAGCAGGTGGCCAAGTCGGGCCCCAAGGTCGTCGAATTCACCATGACCATCGAAGAAAAGAAGATGGTCATCGACGGCAAGGGCACCACGCTGCAGGCCATGACTTTCAACGGATCCATGCCCGGCCCCACGATGGTCGTGCACGAGGGCGACTACGTGGAATTGACCCTGGTCAATCCCAAGACCAACGCAATGCCGCACAACGTCGACTTCCACGCCGCGACGGGCGCGCTGGGCGGCGCCAAGCTCACCAACGTGAACCCCGGCGAACAGGCTACGCTGCGTTTCAAGGCCGACCGCGCCGGGACCTTCGTCTATCACTGTGCGCCTGAAGGCATGGTGCCGTGGCACGTGGTGTCCGGCATGAGCGGCACGATCATGGTGCTGCCGCGCGAAGGCCTGAAGGACCCGCAGGGCAAGCCGCTCAAGTACGACCGCGCCTACACGATCGGCGAGTTCGACCTGTACATCCCCAAGGACGCCAACGGCAAGTACAAAGACTACGCGACCCTCGCCGAAAGCTACGGCGACACGGTGGAAGTCATGCGCAAGCTGACCCCGTCGCACATCGTCTTCAATGGCAAGGTCGGCGCGCTGATCGGCGACAACGCGCTCACGGCCAAGGTCGGCGAAACCGTGCTGCTGATCCATTCGCAAGCCAACCGCGACACGCGCCCGCACCTGATCGGCGGCCACGGCGACTGGGTCTGGGAAACCGGCAAGTTCAACAACCCGCCCGAAAAGGACCTGGAAACCTGGTTCATCCGCGGCGGTTCCGCGGGCGCGGCGCTGTACACGTTCAAGCAGCCCGGCGTATATGCCTACCTGAACCACAACCTGATCGAAGCCTTCGAGCTGGGCGCGGCCGGGCACATCAAGGTCGAGGGCAAGTGGAACGACGACCTGATGAAGCAGATCAAGGCGCCGGGCCCCATCCCGCAGTAATGGCCGGACGGCAAGGCGCGCGCCGCGCGTCTTGCCGGTTTGTTTCCCTTCCTCAAGCCTGGAATTCCCGCCATGCCCAAATTTGCTCGATTCTTGTTTGCCCTTGCACTGACGGGCCTGCCCGTGCAGCATGCCGCGGCCGACACTATTGCCGCGGTCAATCCCGCCGGCGAAAAACTCTACAAGTCCGCCTGTGTGGTGTGCCATGCCAGCGGCGTGGCCAATGCGCCCAAACTGGGCGACAAGCAGGCCTGGACGCCGTTCCTGGCGCAGGGCACGGACGCGCTGATGGTCACCGTGCTCAAGGGCAAGGGCGCCATGCCGCCGCGCGGCGGCTCGGCCGCAGACGACGCCACGCTGCGTGCCGCAGTGGAATACATGATGGCTGCGGCAAAGTAACGCGCAACCCGTGGCGCGGACTGACGCGGGTGGGATACCCGCCGCACTTTTCGCTGCGCTACGCGCGGCGGGCCAGCAAGGCCCATACGCCGGCGGCCGACAGCAGGGCGCCGCCGCCCAGGTTGAAGCCGCGCTGTGCGCGCGGGGACGCCAGCATGCGCCGGGCCGACCCGGCAAAGATCGCATAGGCTGCGGCGTTGATGCCGGCGCAGGCGACAAAAGTCGCCGACAACATCCATAACTGCTGCGTCACATCTCGCGCCGGATCGATGAACTGCGGCAGGAAGGCCACGAAGAAGATCATGCCCTTCGGGTTCAGCGCGGTCACCAGGTATGTGTTGGCAAACAGCTTCCAGCGCGAACCCGCCGCCGTTGCGACGGGCAGCGTGGCGGGCGACACGCCAGCGCGCAGCAGCCGGTAACCGAGATACAGCAGGTACAGGCCGCCAACGGTCTTGACCACCGTGAACCAGAACGCGGACGCGGCCAGCAGCGCGCCCAGGCCCAGCAGCGACAGCACCAAGGCGGTGGAATCGCCCAGCGCCACGGCCAGCACCAACGGCACGCGGGCGCGCTTGCCGTGCGTAAGCGAATAGCTGATGACGGTGAGGATGGTGGGGCCGGGCAGCATGACGAGCAGGGCGGAAGCACCCAGGAAGGCCAGCCAGGTTTCGAGCGACATGGAAGGAACTCCGTTTGAAGGGCCGGCGCGCGGGGCCGGCTGCGGCCAATGTATCTCAACTGTGGTGGCGTGAACACCGGGGCCGGCCAGGCGGCCGCCTCCGCGTGGCCCCGTCGGCCGCGAAACCGGCATGGCGCACCCGGCAGCCCACCCCGCAGTGGTGTTAAATACAGCTTTCCCGGACAGTGAACGCCGGCTGCGAGGCCGCGCGAAGGAAACTCCATGGCATTTGACTTTGACCTGTTTGTGATCGGCGCGGGCTCGGGCGGCGTACGCGCGGCCCGCTTTTCCGCCAGTTTCGGCGCGCGTGTGGCGGTGGCGGAAAGCCGCTACCTGGGAGGCACGTGTGTGAATGTGGGCTGCGTGCCCAAGAAGCTGCTGGTTTACGGCGCGCACTACAGCGAAGACTTCGAGCAGGCGCACGGCTTCGGCTGGTCCGCGGAAGCGCCCAAATTCGACTGGTTCACGCTGATCGCCAACAAGAACCGTGAAATCGAACGCCTGAACGGCATCTACCGCAACCTGCTGGTCAACAGCGGCGTGACGCTGCTGGAAGGCCACGCGCGCATCGTCGATCCGCACAAGGTTGAAATCAACGGCAAGACCTACAGCGCCGAACACATCCTGGTGGCAACCGGCGGCTGGCCGCAGGTGCCCGACATTCCGGGCAAGGAACTCGCCATCACCTCCAACGAGGCCTTCTTCCTGAAGGACCTGCCGCGCCGCGTGCTGGTCGTGGGCGGCGGTTATATCGCCGTGGAGTTCGCGTCCATCTTTAACGGCATGGGCGCGCAGACAGTTCAGTCCTATCGCGGCCCGCTGTTCCTGCGCGGCTTTGACCTGGGCGTGCGCGAGCACCTGCGCGATGAATTGGTCAAGAAGGGCATCGACCTGCGCATGAACACCGAGGTCGCGCGCATCGACAAGCGCGCGGACGGATCGCTCGCCGCCACCTGCAAGGATGGTTCCGTCATCGAGACCGATTGCGTGTTCTACGCCACGGGCCGTCGTCCGATGCTCGACAACCTGGGGCTGGAAAACACCGGCGTGAAGCTGCGCGAAGACGGCTTCATCGAGGTCGATGACGAATACCGCACCGCGGAGCCGTCCATCCTGGCCCTCGGCGACGTGATCGGCCGCGTGCCGCTGACGCCCGTGGCGCTGGCCGAAGGCATGGCGGTGGCACGCCGTCTGTTCCGCCCGAACGAATACCGCAAGGTCGACTACAAGCTGATCCCGACCGCGGTGTTCAGCCTGCCCAACATCGGCACGGTTGGCCTGACCACCGAAGAAGCGCGCGAAGCGGGCTACGAGGTGCAGCTTTTCGAAAGCCGGTTCCGGCCCATGAAGCTGACGCTGACCGAATCGCAGGAACGCACGCTGATGAAGGTGATCGTCGACGCGCAGACCGATCGCGTGCTGGGCGTGCACATGGTGGGTCCGGAGGCGGGCGAGATCGTGCAGGGCCTGGCCGTGGCGCTGAAGGCCGGCGCGACCAAGGCCGTGTTCGACGACACCATCGGCATCCATCCCACGGCGGCCGAAGAGTTCGTGACGATGCGCACGCCTGTCGCGGAATAAAACCGCCGGACGCTACAGGCGTTTGATCATGGCGCGCGCCGCTTCCGGCGCGCGTTCTTTTGCGCCATTGATGAAGTACGCGAAGACGTCCTGCGCCTTTTTCCCGGCAAGCGGTTTGCCCACCAGGGGCAGGTCATCCGGATCGGCGCCGCGTGCCCAGACCCGCAACCGCTCCGCCCAGGCGTCCAGCGCTTTGGGCGCGTAACCGGCCTTGTAGGCCGTGCTGGCGCGCATCAGCCGCGCGTAGACGAAGTCCGCCGTCCGGTCGGCGATAGCGGGAAACTCGTCGCTGTCGGTGTACACGGTCGCCGCGCGATGGCGGCGCGCAAGGGCCACATATTCCTCGCAGGCGAAACTGGCATGGCGCACGTCCAGCGCGTGCCGCAACGGTAGACCGTCCACCTTGTCCGGCAGCAATTCCAGGAAGGCGCCAAAATCCTTGGCGTTGAACTGTTTGGTTGGCGCGAACTGCCACACGATGGGCCCCAGCTTCGGACCCAGCTCGGCGATGCCGCTATTCACGAAGCGATCAATCGACTCCTTGGCGCCCGCCAGCTCGCGCCGGTTGGTCGAATACCGCGACGCCTTCAGCGAAAACATGAAATCGCCGGGCGTCTCGTCGCGCCATTTGGCGAAGGTGGCGGGCTTCTGGGTGCCGTAGTAAGTGCCGTTGATTTCGATGGCCGTGACTTGCCGGCTGGCGTATTCCAGCTCGCGCGCATGGGGCAGGTCGTCGGGATAGAAGACGCCGCGCCATGGCTCGAAGGTCCAGCCGCCGATGCCAACGCGGATGGCGGCGGGGCTATCGGCCGGGGACGGATGACGTTTCGGCATGGGCCGCGCTCCACGGGAAGGGTCGAGCGGTCCACTGTATCGCCGGCGCGACGAGCCGCCAACCCCGCCCGAAAATTCCGCTGTTCCGATACAGTTTTCGGCTAAGGTGTGCAGTCACGTCCCGACTTTCGACCGGCGCGCGCCGGCTCCCCATGCCTGACCTGACACATCTGCTGACTTTCGCCCTGGTTGCGCTGGGCATGGTGCTCACACCCGGGCCCAACATGATCTACCTGGTGTCGCGCTCCATCTCGCAAGGGCCGCAGGCCGGCCTGATTTCACTGGGCGGCGTGGCGGTGGGATTCATCTTCTATGTCGCCTGTGCGGCGTTCGGCATCACCGCGTTGCTGATGGCCGTGCCCTATGCCTACGACGCGCTGCGCATCGGCGGGGCGCTCTATCTGCTGTACATGGCGTGGCAGGCCATTCGGCCGGGAGGCCGCTCGCCGTTCCAGGTGCATGACCTGCCCAAGAGCAGCCCGCGGCAGTTGTTCACGATGGGCCTCTTGACCAATCTGCTCAATCCCAAGATCGCCGTCATGTACGTGTCGTTGCTGCCGCAGTTCATCCAGCCCGACCACGGCAGCGTCTTCACCCAGTCGCTGGCGCTGGGCATGACGCAAGTTGTGATCAGCCTGTCGGTGAACGCCCTGATCGCCATCATGGCCGGCTCCATTGCCGGTTTCCTGGCGGGCCGTCCGCTGTGGATGGTGGTGCAGCGCTGGCTGATGGGCACCGTGCTGGCCGGCTTGGCCGTCCGCATGCTTGTGGACACGCGCCGCTGATGCCGGCCGAGGACGGATTTTTCGCGACGCTGGGCGGCATGCTTGGCGAGGGCCTGCGCGCCATCGTTGCAGGGATCAAATGGCTGCTGGGCGGGTTGGGTGGCGCGCTGGCGGATTTCTATGCCGGCCTGGCCGGCGCGATGGGCATGAGCCCGTCGATCTTCAATCTGGTGCTGCTGGCGCTGGGCCTCATGTTCCTGTGGGGCGCGATCAAGGCGCTGCTGCGGCGGTCCATTCTGGGCTTCCTGTTCTGGCTGTTCATGACGCTGCTGGTGCTGGGCGGACTGGTCGACTAGCGCGTTCTAAACCGCCTGCGCCACCGCCAGCGCCACGTCCCGCAGCCGGCGCACCAAAGCCGGAAACCGTTCCGCGCCCGTGTTGCCGTAGCCGATCACCAGGCCGTTGTCATCAAAGCGCGGCGTCAGCGCAAACGATGACAGCGCGCCCGGATTCATGCCCAGCTTGCGCGCCTCGGCCACGATCGCCGTATCGGCGTAGGGGGGCGGCAGCCGCACGGTCAGATGCAGGCCGCAGTGCCCGCCCAACACTTCGTGCTCGATGCCCAGATGCAAGGCCAGCGCCTCGCGCAGCGCCGCCTGGCGTTCGCGGTACAGGCGCCGCATGCGGCCTAGATGGCGTGAGAACTGGCCGTTTTCAATGAACGCGGCCATGGTGAGCTGCTCCAGCCGGTGGCCGCCGCGCTGCATCTCGATGATGGACGGCATGGCCTCGTGCGCGATGGCTTCGGGCAGCACCAGAAAACCCAGACGCAGGGCCGGGAACATGGTCTTGCTGAATGTGCCCACATACAGCACCGGCGCGTCCGGCAGCAGCCCCTGCATGGCGGCGATCGGTTCGCCCTGGTGGCGGAATTCGCTGTCGTAATCGTCTTCGATGATCCACGCGCCCGCGCGGCGCGCGCGTTCCAGCAGGTCGAGCCGGCGGGTCAGCGACAGCACCGCGCCGGTCGGGTACTGGTGCGACGGCGTCGTCTGGATCAGGCGGGGCGGCTGGCGGGTCCAGGCGCTTTCCGGGATGACGATGCCGTCGGCGTCGACCCGCATGGCCACGACGTTCAGGTCTCCCGCATGGAAGGCGGCCTTGGCGCCGCGGTAACCCGGGTCTTCCAGCCAGGCGGTGTCGCCGGGATTGGTCAGCAATTGCACGCACAACGCCAGTCCGCCCTGCGCACCTTCGGTGATGACGATGCGCGAGGCGTCGCAATGCACCCCGCGCGACACGCGCAGGTATTGGGCGATGGCCTCGCGCAAGGCGGGCTCGCCCGCCGGATGGCCGTAGCCCAGCGCGGTGGCGGGCGCCGCCTGCAGGGCGCGGTCCTGCGCGCGGCGCCACGCGTTAAGGGGAAACTGTGTCAGCGCGGGCGTGCCCGGCGTCATCGGCAGGGAGCCGTCGTGGGTATAGCGCGTGGAGACGATGCGGGTCAGGCGCTGCGCCGTGGCCGGCGGCTGTGCGGGAAGGGGAGCCGCCTCGCGCGCGGCGCTGCGGGCGGCGGCCGACAGCGGCGCCACGCGAGTGCCCTGGCGGTCGGCAATCACGTAGCCTTCGGCCGTCAATTGCTCGTAGGCGATCAGCACCGTATTGCGCGAGATATCCAGTTCCTCGGACAGCGCGCGGGACGACGGCAGCTTGCCGCCCGCGGGAAGCTGGCCGGCAAGAATGGCCTGCTTGAGACGCTGGATAAGCTGACGCTGGCGCGGCAGCGAACCGGGGCCGCGCGCGAGCGGACTGGACAACAGCGGGGCATTGGCGGCATCGCGCAAGGAAGTCTCTGTCATGGCCCTATTAAATTCAAGGTTCGTGGCGCTTTTTATGATGCCACGGTTCCGATATCGTGAGGCCCTGGGTGTTGCGCCCGCCACCGTCGGCGGCGCGCCCTGAACCGACTCCCGAGGCACCGCTCGCATGCAACCCCGCACCAATGATTTTCAGCAACCCATCGGCCCGGCGCTGCCCGGCTGGACCACTCGTCCGCGTCCGCCGGCCGAGCCCGCCATTGGCCGTTACTGCCGCCTGGAGCCGCTGTCGGCCGAGCGCCACGCGGCAGACCTGTACCAGGCGTTCAGCCAGGCGCCCGACGACAGCGACTGGACCTACATGGGCGTCGGGCCGTTTGCCGACGAGGCGGCCTACCGGACGTTCGCCGCCAACGCGCAGACCAGTCCCGACCCGATGCACCACGCCATCATCGATCTCGCGACTGGCCGGGCCGTCGGCACGCTGGCGCTGATGCGCATCGACCCGCCCAACGGCGTCATCGAGGTCGGCTTCGTGTCCTATTCGCGCCAGCTCAAGCGCACCCGCATCGCCACCGAGGCGCAGTTCCTGCTGATGCGCCGCGCCTTCGACGAGCTGGGCTACCGCCGCTACGAATGGAAGTGCGACAGCCTGAACGCGCCGTCGCGCGCCGCCGCGCTGCGCCTGGGCTTCACCTTTGAGGGCATCTTCCGGCAGGCCACGGTCTACAAGGGCCGCAGCCGCGACACGGCGTGGTTCTCGATCATCGACAGCGAATGGCCCGCGCTGCGCGTCGCCTACGAGCGCTGGCTCAGCCCGGACAACTTCGATGCCGAAGGCAACCAGCGCCAGGGGCTGGCGGCGCTGATCGCCGCCGAGCGCGGTGGCAACGCCGGGGGAGACCACGCGGCGTGCGCCTGATTCCGGTGGCATTGGCCCTGTTCTGGGGCCTGAACTGGCCGGCGGTGAAGATCATTCTGTCGATCTTCCCGCCGTTCACCTTGCGCGTGCTTGGCTTGGGCAGCGGCGCGCTGCTGCTGTTGCTGCTGGCGGGCGCCAAGCGGCTGCCGCTCTTGCCGCCGCGCAGCGCGTGGCCGGGCATTGCGGTGGGCGGCGTGCTGGCCGTGGCCGTCTTCAATCTGGCCGTGGCCTGGGCGCAGCTCAGCACCAGCACATCGCGCGCGGCGGTGCTGACTTTCACCATGCCGATGATGTCGGCGCTGCTGGCGTGGCTGGTGCTGGGCGAGCGCCTGGACCGCCGCCGCGGCCTGGCGCTGCTGCTGGGTGCGTGCGGCGTCGCCGTGCTGGCCTGGCCGGTGCTGCAGGCGGTATTCGGCGGCAACGACGTGGCCGCTGCGAAGGGGCTGGTGTTTCCGCTGGTGGCGGCCTTCGGGTGGGCGGCCGGCACCGTGTATCTGAAGCGCTGGCCCGTCGCGGGCAACCGCATCGTGATCACGGCCTGGCAGCTTGTCGTCGGCGCCACCTGCGCCTTGGCTGGCGCGCTGATCGCCGGTGAATCCTTTCCCACGCACGGTTGGACCGCCAGCGTCGCGGGGGCGCTCTCGTTTCACATCATCCTGGGCACTGCGGTCGCGTATTGGTTGTGGTTCGTGCTGAGCGAACGCGTCAGCGCCACCGTCGCCGCGCTGACCACGCTGATGGTGCCGGTCGTGGGCGTGCTGGGTGCGATGGCGCTGGTGGGCGACCGGCCGGCCCCGGCGGACTGGTGGGGCTTCGCCTTCGTCATGGCCGGGGCGGGGCTGATCGTTTTGAACCTGGGTCAGCGGCGATCCTGAGCGGCCGCCGCCGACGGCAGCCACGAGCCGTGAAGCCCGGCCGGTACGCGGCGCGGCAGGCGCACCTGAGCAAGCGGCCCGGCGGCCAGATCGCGCGCGTCCAGCACGATGAACCGGCCGCCGGCGTCGTCTTCCGCGTGCACGAAGCTCAGGATGTAGCCGTCCGCTTCGCCCGCGCCGGCGGGATCGGCGGCGAACACCGGTTCGCACGCGGTCTGTCCGGCGGGCAGGCGGTACACGGTCTTCTCGTTCGTCTGCACGTCGTAGCGTGCAAAGGCCTCGAAGGCGCCAGGCTGCGGCGTTTCGCCCGGACGCGGATCTCGCAGCCCGGCATAACAGAACCGCGTGCGCCGGCCCAGCCACGCGTCGTTGACCCGGCCGAACTCACAGGGCTGGTCGTCCAGCGTCTCGTCGTCCACGCGTCCGCTTGCCATATCGATGCGCAGCCGGTGCATTTCAAGCCGCTTGCGGGAAGTGGGCCCGTAGCCATCGTGCCAGGGCAGCACCGCCTCGATCACGTCGCCGTCCGCGTAGGCATTGGCGACGTGCCAATTGAAGAAGGGGGCGGCTTCGATCCACCGGATCTGCGCCGCGTCGGTACAGTCGCGCGGCACCAGCAGCACCTGCGTGCCGCGTTGCGGTTCCCAGGCGGGCGCCGCCGGTCCGCGGCTGAAGTCGAACACCAGGGGGCACACAAACGCCACCACGTGGGTGGCGGTCAGGCCGATGTCGTGGACCAGCGCCGGCCAGGGTGATGCAAACGCCACCTGCCGGTCCACCCGGCCGGCGGCGTCCAACCGCATGTACTCAAGCGTGCCCGCCATGAGGTCGTAATTGATCGCCAGCATTTCCCCGGTCAGCGGATCGACCTTGGGATGCGCGGAGAACGCGCCCGTGAGCTTGCCCTGGAACGTGTTGGCGCCCACCGTGCCCAGCGCGTCATCCAGTTCGTACGGGCAGCCGCCTTCATACAGCGCGTGGATGCGGCCGGCGTGGCGCAGCACGTTTGTGTTGGCCAGGTTGGCATACGGCGGCGGACCGAACGTCGGGTTGTAAATGCGGTGGCCGGCGGCCTGCTCTTCCTGCAGTTCTGCGGTCAGCACCCAGCGGTTGCGGTAGCGCGCGCGGCCGCCGTCCAGGTAGAGCGCGTGGACCATGCCCGTGCCGTCGAAGGGATAGGCGTAGCCGGGGCCAGGTTCGAATTGCGGATTGGGTCCGTTGCGCATGAAGACGCCGGACAGGCCGGGGGGCAAGGTGCCTTCCACGGGCAGATCGGCGTCGTCGCGTTCGTCAAAGACCGGCGCGAATGCGCGGGACAGGGCGGGGTTGTCGCTGTGCCAGGGTTGCATGTGACCTCCGGGCCGAGGCCGCGCGCCGGGTGGAAACGACGGCCTGCACATAGATCGGGCAGGCAGGCGGCGGCAAAAGTCCGTTATATCCGCCCGGGCCGTCCTGAAAAAGGCGAGTTAACCATGATGAGGACCGCCGCGCCGCGCCTGACGCTTGCGCAGCCGTTCCCGCACCATTTCGGCGCCGCTGACCAGGGTGATTCCGGCCAGCACCATCACCGCGCCGATCACGAAGCCCGCATCCAGCGGTTCATCAAGAATCAGCACGCCGAAGCTGACGCCGAATAGCGGCGTCATGAACGACAGGATGGACAGGCGGGACGCCAGATACCGGCGCAGCAGCCAGAACCAGACCAGATAGCTGGTCAGCGCGACGACGACCGACTGGAACGCGACGCTGAGCACGGCCGCCTGGGTGTAGCGGATGCCCTGATGGCCGGTGGCGGCCGCGAAGGCCAGCAGGCCCACCGAGGCCACGGCCATCTGATAGAAAAGCGTCTTGGCCGGCGCGGCTTCGGACAGCGATGTCTTGCGGATCGCCACCGTCGTTGCGCCCCATAGCAGCCCGGCCAGCAACCCCATCGCGTCGCCCAGCAGCATGTTGCGCGCGCCGTCGTGCGCCAACGGCTGGCCGCCTTTGACCAGGAACGCGACCGCGATGCCGCAGAAGGCCAGCGCCACGCCTGCCCATTGCAGCGGCTTCAGGCGTTCTTCGGGCAACAGCCAGTGCAGGCCCAGCGCCGCGAAAATGGGCGCCGTGTACAGGAACACCGACATGTGCGAGGCCGTGGTGTAGACCAGCCCTTGTGCGACGAAGAGGAACTCGCCGGCAAACAGCAGGCCCACGATCAGACCGGGCAGGAACGTGCCGTCGGTGAATGCCCGCAGCCCCTCGCTGCGCCACACGACCGCGGCCAGCACCAGCGCCGCGAAGGTAGAACGCAGCCCGATCTGCATGATGGGCGCGATATCGTCCGCGACCAGCTTGATGGCGATCTGCTGGAAGCCCCAGCACACGCATAGCGCCAGCATGGCGCCGGTGGCCAGCGTGTCCAGCGGCAGACGCAGAGGTTTGGCGGCGGCGATGCTCACGGCAGTTCGGCGGGGTAGCTGTCCAGCGCCAGGCCGATCTGCTGGCGCAGGTCCCATTCGGCCAGCGTGGATTGCACCGGTCCGTAAAAGGCGCCGTCGCGGGCGACGAACATGGCGGGCAGGTGGAAGACCTCGTAACGCTCGACCAGGCCGCGGTTGTCGCCGGCATCGATCCAGCAGATACGCTCGACCGGCAGTTCCACGGCGGGAAGCTGCTCGCGCGCCACGCGGCAGGTGCCGCAGGTGCGGCTATGAAAAACGATGAGCGACAGGCCGCGCGCGTCCAGGAGGAAGCGGTCAGCGGTGCTGTCGTCGAGGGTTATCTGTTCCATGGGGTCCGGTTTCTCAAGCGCCGCGCAGCACGCGGTCCAGTTCCAGCACCGACTGGTACAGCACGCGGGTGCCGTCCAGCAGTTGCGCGGGTTCGATCCATTCTTCGGGGCAGTGGCTGCGCCCGTTCAGGCAGGGGATGAAGATCATGCCGATGGGACCGGTGGGCGCCATGTACACGGCGTCGTGGCCGGCGCCGCTGGGCAGCCGCATCGACGCGTAGCCCAACTGGTCGGCGGCCGCCTTGACGGCGTCCATGACCAGCGGCGAACAGTCCGTGGGCTGCGCGCGGCTGAGCTGCGTGAAGCCGGCGGTCAGACGCAGCGCCTTCAGGTCGTCGGCCACGCCGGCCATCAGGATTTCGGGAAAGGCGTCCAGCACCGCGTTGCTGTCGCTGCGCACTTCCAGCGTCATCTCGACCCGGCCCGGCACGGCGTTGGCCGCGTTGGGCGTCATGGCCAGCCGGCCGACGGTGGCGACGACGTAATGCGGATTGCCGCTGGCGGCGCTGGCCTGGCGGTTGGCGGCGTCGATGATGCGCGCCGCGCCCACCAGCGCGTCGCGCCGGATGTCCATGGGCGTGGTGCCGGCGTGGTCGGGCTGGCCTTCGACCACGATCTGCACGCGGCGGATGCCAACGATATTGGTGACCACCCCGATCGGCAACTGGCGGCTTTCCAGCACGGGGCCTTGTTCGATGTGCAATTCGACGAAGGCGGCGGTTTCGCCCGCGCGGCGTAGCGGGGCGTTGAGCGCCGACGGGTCGCCGCCGATGCGCGCGATGCCCTGCGCCAGCGTCTCGCCCTGCGGATTGCGCGCGTCCAGCATGCCGGCGCTGAGCTGGCCGCACAGCGCGCGGCTGCCCACACACGAAATGCCGTAGTCGCTGGGTTCTTCGGACAGGAAGTCGATGACTTCGAAGGGGTGATCGAGCGTGATGCCGTGTTCCTGCATCGTGTGCGCGACCTCAATGCCCGCCAGCACGCCGATGATGCCGTCGAAGCGGCCGCCGGCCATGACGGTGTCGCAGTGCGAGCCCGTGGAAATCGGCTTGCGCGACGCATCGCGTCCCGCCCTTGTGCCGACCAGATTGCCGCCCGCGTCCAGGCGCGTCGTCAGGCCCGCGGCTTCGAACTCGCCGCGCAGCCAGGCGCGCGCGTCATCGAACAGCGGCGAAAAGGCGCGGCGCGTCCAGGGGACGTCGGGCAGGGTGAACTTGGACAGGGTGTCGACGCGCGACCAGAGGCGTTCGGCGTTCAGCGGGGGAAAAGCGGGCGGTGTGGCTTGCGGCATGAGACTTCCAAAAGATCCGCCCTGGATTATGGCATCAATGGCGCGGCGTCCCCGCCGGCTGCTTACGTCGTGCGGCGCCAGGCGGGCTCGCGCTTTTCCAGGAAAGCTGTCACGCCCTCGCGCGCTTCCTCGGTGCTGCGGATGGCCGCGATGCGTTCGACCGAGTCAGCAATCAAGGCGGCGTCCAGCGGCCGGCCGGCAAAGTCGCGCACCAGCCGCTTGCTGGCCTGCACGGCGCCCGGACCATTCGCGCACAGCGTGCGGCAGAGCGCTTCGGCGGCTTCCAGCGCCTGCGCCGCGGGGACCACTTCGTGCACCAGCCCCAGCCGCAGCGCGGTGGCGGCGTCGAAGCGCTCGGCGGTCAGGAAATAGCGGTTGGACGCGCGCTCGCCCAGCGCGCGGATCACATAGGGGCTGATGGTGGCGGGCAGCAGGCCCAGGCGCGTTTCGGACAGGCAGAAGTGCGCGCTGTCCGCCGCGACCGCCATGTCGCAAGCAGCCAGCAGTCCCATGCCGCCCGCGTAGGCGTCGCCGTTGACGCAGGCGACGATGGGCTTCGGGCAGGTCCAGACCGCGTGCAGCATGTCCGCCAGCCGCGTGGCGTCCTGGCGGTTGTCCGCGTCGGTCAGCGTGCCCATTTTGCGCATCCAGTTCAGGTCGCCGCCGGCGCAAAAGGCTTTCCCCGCGCCCGTCAGCAATAGGACCCGCACCTGCGGATCGTCGGCCGCCGTCTTGACCGCCGCCGTCAGCGCGGCAATCAGCGTCTCGTCGAACGCGTTGCGCATGTCCGGCCGGTTCAGCGTCAGGCGGGCGAGGGGGCCGTCAAGGGCCAGGTCCAGCGGTGCGTTCAGCGTCATGCACGGTCTCCGGTGTT
Source organism: Achromobacter sp. 1012554356 (assembly GCF_059760815.1). Lineage (NCBI taxonomy): Bacteria > Pseudomonadati > Pseudomonadota > Betaproteobacteria > Burkholderiales > Alcaligenaceae > Achromobacter > Achromobacter sp. 1012554356. The sequence continues at coordinate 40,568 of NZ_JCBANC010000039.1, forward strand.
GTTGATGGTGGCTCAACAGATATGTCGATCAGTCCGGCTGATTCTATTGGTAAAAGCGCGGTTTCGCGATGCTTGTTTCCGATAGATTGAGTTATCCTCAACAAAAAATTTTGGAGGCAGACATGAACCAGCACGCGGGCAGAAGCGCCGCCGATCAGCGCTACGCATCGGTATTCCGGCCGGGATTGTTTGACGGCAAGACAGTCATGGTGACCGGCGGCGGCAGCGGCCTGGGCCGTTGCACCGCCCATGAGCTGGCCGCGCTGGGCGCCGGCCTGGCGCTGGTGGGGCGCAACCCCGACAAGCTGCGCATGGCCGCCGAGGAAATCGTCCGCGTCTATCCCGAGGCAGCCGATCGGATCAGCCAACACGCCTGCGACATCCGCGACGAAGCCGGGGTGCGCGGCGCGGTCACCGACGCGCTGAGCGCGCACGGCGCCATCCATGGCCTTTTCAACTGCGCCGGCGGCCAGTTTCCCGCCCCGCTGGACCGCATCAGCCTCAATGGCTGGAACGCCGTGGTGCAGAACAACCTGCATGGCACGTTCCTCGTGTCGCGCGAGATCTACACGCAGCACATGCGCCAGCACGGCGGCGCCATCGTCAACATGCTGGCCGATATCTGGGGCGGCATGCCGGGAATGGGGCATTCGGGCGCGGCGCGCGCGGGGGTGTGGAACCTGACGGAGACCGCCGCCTGCGAATGGGCTTATGCCGGCGTGCGCGTGAACGCGGTGGCGCCGGGCTGGATCGCCTCCAGCGGCATGGACAGCTACGACGAGCATTACCGCGGCGTGCTGCGCGAGCTGAAGACCAGGGTTCCGCTACAGCGCTTCGGCACCGAGGCCGAACTGGCCGCGGCCGTCGTCTTCCTGCTGTCGCCCGCGGCGGCGTTCATCAATGGCGCCGTGATCCGGGTGGACGGCGGCGTGCCGAACGCGCGCCATTCGTGGAATCTGCAGCCGGCCGAGCGCGGCGAGACCTACAACGGCTTTCCTCAGTACGTGCCGCCGTCGCTGTTTTCGGAAGACTGAAGGCGATGCAGCGCGTTCTGGACTTCGCCCCGGAACTGCGCCAGCGCCAGGGCGTCCTGGCGCGGCGGCTGCAGGGCCTGCCACAGAAAATTAACCAGTTGGTCGGCCGTGGCGGAAACGTCCACGTCCACCTCCACCCCCGCGCCCGCACGATGCCGCATCGCGTCCCACAGCACGTGCTCCATCGGCCCGTAGACCGCCGAGCGCAGCAACCGCAGCGGCATGTCCTGGCGGATGTCGCCGTCGGATTGGCCTTGGGCCAGGATGCGCATCAACGGCGCGGTGTAGCGGCGCTGCAGGCCGGCGTAGATCTCGCCAAAGTCGTCGTTGCGGGCGCGGCCTTCGGAAAGAATGAACGCGCACAGCCCCGGACCCTCGGCCAGCAGGTGGCGCAAATGGGTATGCACCAGGTAATGCAGTTGGGCGCGCGCGCCGTGGATGTGCGGAAGATGGTCTTCCACCCGCGCGATGATTTCGTCGTACCAGTCGCTGATGACGCGCACGCAGAGTTCGCGCTTCCCGCCAAAGTAGGTGAAGACGGTGGCTTCCGACACGCCCAGTCGCTGCGCGATCTCGGTGGTGGTGGCCGCGTGAAAGCCCGCTTCGGAGAACACCTGGCGCGCGACCCGCAGAATGTCGCGGATGCGTTGTTCGGACTTGGCGCTGGCCGGCGGGCGGCGCATTGGGACGGCTGGGCTTTTTTCCATGCAGGCAACAGGCGAAAAAGGGGCGGGCGGCCTGTCTGGCCGTCCGCGCGAGGGCCTATTATTGAGCGACGGTCAACTTCGTGGCAAGGCGGAAGGCATCCGGCCGCCGCCGCGGGTCCTTCATGGCAACAACCATAATCATCAAGAGACAACCATGCTGCACAGAGCAGATTCCTACGCGCAAGTCGTGTCCGCCTTCAAGTGGCAGGTGCCCGCGGCCTATAACATCGGCGTCGACGTGTGCGACAAATGGGCCGACGGCAGCGGCCGGCTGGCCCTGATCTATGAAAAGAGCGACGGGGCGCAGACGCGTTACTCGTTCGATCAGATCAAGGCGCAGTCCAATCAGTTCGCCAACAGCCTGGCGCGCTACGGCATCCGGCGCGGCGACCGCGTGGCAATCTACCTGCCGCAGGCGCCCGAAACCGCCGTCGCCCACGTCGCCGCCTACAAGATGGGCGCGGTGGCGGTGCCGCTGTTCACGTTGTTTGGCGTCGACGCCATCCAGTTCCGGCTGGCCAACAGCGGGGCGTCCGCCCTTGTAACGGATGCGGAAGGCTGCCGCAAATTGCTGGAGATCCGTGACAGCCTGCCCGACCTGAAAGTGATTTATTGCATCGATGGTGATGCGGCCGAGAGTGCGCAGGCCTCGTCCGCGGCTAGCGTAGGCGCGCTGCCGTTCGAGCAAAGCTTGGCGCTCGAGTCCGACGCGTTCGATCCGGTCGCGACCGCCGCCGACGATCCGGCCGTCATCATCTACACCTCCGGCACCACCGGCAAGCCCAAGGGCGCGCTCCACGCGCATCGTGTGCTGCTCGGCCACCTGCCGGGCGTGGAGATGTCGCACGAGTTCTTTCCCGAAAACGCCGTGCTGATGTGGACGCCGGCCGACTGGGCCTGGATCGGCGGGCTGCTGGACGTGTTGCTGCCGTCGTGGCACCACGGCGTGCCGGTGCTGGCGCGGCGGTTTGAAAAATTCGACGGCGCGTCGGCTTTGGCGCTGATGGCGCGCCACGGGGTGACGCACACCTTCCTGCCGCCGACCGCCTTGAAGATGATGCGCGGCTGCGACTGGCCGGATCACGCCGGGCCGCGCGCGCTGCGCTCGGTGGCCAGCGGCGGCGAATCGCTGGGCGCGGAACTGATCGACTGGGGCCGCCGCGTGCTGGGCGTGACCATCAACGAGTTCTACGGCCAGACCGAGTGCAACATGATCGTGTCCTCGTGCTCGTCGCTGTTCGACCCGTGCATCGGCGCGATTGGCCGCGCGGCGCCCGGGCATCGGGTCGCTATTGTGGATGACAACGGGGCCGAAGTGGCCGATGGACAGGAGGGCAACATCGGCGTATTGCGCCCGGATCCCGTCATGTTCCTGGGGTACTGGAAAAACCCGGACGCGACAGCGGAAAAATTTGCCGGCGATTACCTCCTGACCGGCGACATCGGCGTGCGCGATGCGGAAGGTTTCATCCGCTTTGTAGGCCGCAACGACGACGTCATCACCAGCGCCGGCTATCGGATCGGCCCCGGCCCCATCGAAGACTGCCTTATCGGCCACCCCGCCGTGCGCATGGCGGCGGTGGTGGGCATGCCGGATGCTGAACGTACGGAAATCGTGGTGGCATTCGTGGTGCTGAACGAGGGCGTGGAGGGCGACGAAGCGCTGGTCAAGGCGTTGCAGGCGCATGTCCGGACCAGGCTGGCCGCCCACGAATACCCGCGCGCGATCCGCTTTGTAACCAGTTTGCCCACAACCGCCACCGGCAAGATCATCCGCAGGGAGTTGCGCGCCGGATACCCCGCGTAAGCGGACTCACCCAGTGACAATCTCGCCCATGTGGATGGGTTGACTGGCTGCCCGGCGCTGCAAGTATGATTGCGCAAACTGGATACGGCCCCTCTCAATTGGGGCCGTATCACCTTTAGCCATAGTATGGAGATAGCCCCAATGAATAAGCCTTTGGACGGGGGATTGGCAGCCTTGAACGTACCCGAGTACGTCAAGCACCGCGGACTGATCGACTGGGTCGCCAGTTTTGTCGCGCTGGCCAAACCCGATCGCGTGGTCTGGTGCGATGGCTCGCAAGAAGAGTACGACCGCCTGTGCGAACAGATGGTCCAGGCCGGCACCCTGCGCCGGCTCAACCCCGCCAAGCGCCCCAATTCCTATCTCGCGTGGTCCGATCCGTCCGACGTGGCCCGGGTCGAAGACCGCACCTTCATCTGTTCCGACCGCGCCGAAGACGCCGGCCCCACCAACAACTGGGCCGATCCCGCTGAAATGCGCGACACGCTCAACGGCCTGTTCGACGGCGCCATGCGCGGCCGCACGCTGTACGTGGTGCCGTTCTCGATGGGCCCGCTGGGTTCGGACATCGCCCACATCGGCGTCGAACTGTCCGATAGCCCGTACGTGGCCGTTAACATGCGCATCATGACGCGCATGGGCAAGCAGGTTTATGACGTGCTGGGCACCGATGGCGACTTCGTGCCGTGCCTGCACTCGGTCGGCAAGCCGCTGGCCGCTGGCGAAGCCGACGTGGCCTGGCCGTGCAACCCCACCAAGTACATCGTCCATTTCCCCAAGACTCGCGAAATCTGGAGCTACGGCTCCGGCTACGGCGGCAACGCGCTGCTGGGCAAAAAGTGCTTCGCGCTGCGCATCGCGTCCACCATGGGCCGCGATCAGGGCTGGCTGGCCGAACACATGCTGATCCTGGGCGTGACCTCGCCCAAGGGCCGCAAGTACCACGTCGCCGCCGCCTTCCCGTCGGCGTGCGGCAAGACCAACTTCGCCATGCTGATCCCGCCGCAAGGCATGGACGGCTGGAAGGTCACCACCATCGGCGACGACATCGCCTGGATCAAGCCCGGCCCGGACGGCCGGCTGCACGCCATCAACCCCGAGGCCGGCTATTTCGGCGTGGCCCCGGGCACCAGCGAGCAGACCAACTTCAACGCCATGGCCACGCTCAAGGCCAACGTCATCTTCACCAACGTCGCGCTGACCGACGACGGCGACGTCTGGTGGGAAGGCATGACCAGCACGCCGCCGGCGCACCTGGTCGATTGGCAGGGCAAGGACTGGACGCCTGAAATCGCGCGCGAAACCGGCCGCAAGGCCGCGCATCCGAACGCGCGCTTCACCGCGCCCGCCGCGCAGTGCCCGTCCATTGATCCCGAATGGGAAAACCCCAAGGGCGTGGTCATCGACGCCTTCATCTTTGGCGGCCGCCGCTCTACCACCGTGCCGCTCGTCACCGAGGCCCGCAACTGGGTCGAAGGCGTCTACATGGCCGCCACCATGGGCTCCGAAACCACCGCCGCCGCCGCCGGCCAGCAAGGCGTGGTGCGCCGTGACCCGTTCGCCATGCTGCCGTTCTGCGGCTACAACATGAGCGACTACTTCGGCCATTGGCTCAAGCTGGGCAAGCAGCTCGAAGCCGCCGGCGCGACCCTGCCGCGCATCTACTGCGTCAACTGGTTCCGCAAGGGCCCGGATGGCAAGTTCGTCTGGCCTGGCTTTGGCGACAACATGCGCGTGCTGCGCTGGATGCTGGGCCGCATCGACGGCCAGTCCAAGGGCGTGGATCAGGTGTTTGGCGTGTCGCCCAGCTATCAGGACATCGACTGGACCGGCCTGGAGTTCAGCCCGGACAAGTTCGAGCAGGTCATGTCGGTGGACGAGAACGCCTGGCGCGAGGAGCTGGCGCTGCACCATGAGCTCTTCGGCCAGCTGTCGCAAGGCCTGCCCGAGGAACTGCGCACCACCAAGACCGCGATCGAGGGCCGTCTGGCGGCTTGACGCTACTGGGTGCGCTGATTGATCGAACCCGCCTGCTGTCACGCAGGCGGGTTTTTTATTGCCGCCGGCGGATGGCGCCGGCTTGCCCGGTTTTCAGGCCGGGGTTGACTCCGTCCTGCTGCCCGCGATGCCGTCCAGCGCCTTGGCCACGTCATCCGGCAAGTGCAGCGTCGCCGCCGCCAGGTTCTCCTTCAGGTGTTTCTGCGAAGACGTGCCGGGAATCAGCAGGATGTTCGGCGATCGGCGCAGCAGCCAGGCCAGCGCCGTCTGCATCGGTGTTGCGCCGATCCGCGCAGCCGCGTCGTTCAAGATGGACGACTGCAACGGGCTGAACCCGCCCAGCGGAAAGAATGGCACGTAGGCGATTCCTTCGCGGGCCAGGTCGTCGATCAGGGCGTCGTCGGCCCGGTGAGCGACGTTGTACTGGTTCTGCACGCAGACGATGTCGCAGATGCCGCGGCCCTCTTGCACTTGCGTGGCCGTCACGTTGCTCAGCCCGATGTGCCGGATCAGCCCTTGCTGCTGCAGCCCGGCCAGCACGGACAGCGGTTCCGCGATGGAGCCTTCCGCCGGGCCATGGACGTCGAACATGGCGCGCAGGTTGACCACGTCCAGCACGTCCCGGCCCAGGTTGCGCAGGTTGTCGTGCACCGCGCGAGTCAGCTGTTCGGCCGAGAACGCGGGATTCCACGAGGCGTCGTCGCCGCGCACCGCGCCCACCTTGGTCACGATCACCAGATCGTCGGAATAGGGGGCAAGCGCTTCCCGAATCAGTTGGTTGGTGATGTGCGGGCCGTAGAAGTCGCTGGTGTCGATGTGGTTCACGCCCGCGGCCACGGCGTCACGCAGAACGGCAAGCGCCGCGTCGCGGTCCTTCGGCGGACCAAAGACGCCCGGCCCGGCGAGCTGCATGGCGCCGTAGCCAAGGCGATAAACCTGGCGTGCGCCGAGGGAGTAGGTGCCGCTGTCTGCAAGTTGGGTCATGTCGGGTTCCTTGTTGCGGAAAAGAAGTGGGAATGGGCAAACGATAGAGCTTCCGCCACTTGCTGATAAGTCAATACAATCTGCACGGCTTGTACGGAAAAATGCACAATGGCGACCGACCTCGATGACCTCAATGCCTTTGTCGCGGTGGCGCGCGCGCGAGGGTTCCGCGAAGCGGCCCGGACCGCCGGCACCAGCGCGTCACGCCTGAGCGACACCGTGCGCCGCCTGGAGGCGCAGCTTGGCGTGCGGCTTTTCAACCGTACGACGCGCTCCGTCGCGCTAACGCAGGCCGGCCAGGAGTTGCTGGAAAGGCTGGCGCCCGCGCTGACCGAAGTGGAAGCGGCGCTGGACGCCGTCAATGGCTTTCGCGACAAGCCGGCGGGCACGCTGCGGCTCAACGTGCCGCTCAGCGCGGCCAAGCTGGTGCTGCCGTCCATCGTTCCCGGTTTTTTGGCGGCCTATCCCGACATCCGCCTGGAGGTCGTGGCTGAAGAGAGCTTCGTCGATGTGCTGGCTGCCGGCTGCGACGCAGGCATCCGCTACGACGACCGCCTGGAACAGGACATGATCGCCGTGCCCATCGGTCCGCGCGTGCAGCGTTTTGCTGCCGGCGCGTCGCCTGAATACCTGGACAGGCGGGGGCGGCCCGCGCATCCCGAAGACCTGATGCACCACGCCTGCCTGCGCGGCCGCTTTCCCAGCGGCTCGATGCCGGCCTGGGAATTCGAGCGGGGCGGGGAAACGGTGCGCATCGATGCGTCAGGTCCGTTGGTGGTGCAGATTGGCGGCGCCGTCGACCTCGCGGTGGACGCAGCCATCGCGGGTTCGGGCGTCATGTACCTGTTCGAAGACTGGCTTCGGCCGCACTTTGATAGCGGGGCGCTGGAGCCGGTGCTGGAACCCTGGTGGCCGCAGTTTTCGGGGCCGTTTCTGTATTACTCGGGACGACGCTTGGTGCCGTCGCCACTGAAGGCGCTGATCGAGTTCATCAAGACGCGGCCGGTTCCCTGAGTGTCAGGCGCGGCCTTGCGCTGGAGCGCCAGGCGCGGACGCTTCCCTCAGCGCCGCGCATCGCCTCGCCGGCCCGCGCCGTTTGATGCACAATCGCCTGATGCACCTGGATCCCGAAGACCTCGCCAAGATCACGTCCCTGACGCTCGCCCACTACGAAGAGAACGCCGATTCCTTCCAGGCCGGCACGCGGGACCACGATGTCAGCCAGAACATCGCCGCCTTGCTGCGGCACATCGACGGCGAGCCGCCCTACGACATCCTGGATCTGGGGTGCGGGCCGGGGCGCGATTTGAAAACGTTCCTGGCGATGGCGCATCGGCCCGTGGGCGTGGACGGCACGCCGCGCTTCGTGGAAATGGCGCGCGCGGCAAGCGGGTGCGAGGTCTGGGAGCAGGACTTCCTGCGGCTCCAACTGCCCAGTGCGCGATTTGATGGCATCTTCGCCAACGCCGTGCTGTTTCATGTGCCGGGGCAGGAGCTGCCGCGCGTGCTCAAGGAACTGCGGGCTGCGCTGCGGCCACGCGGAGTGTTGTTCAGTTCCAATCCCCGGGGTGGCAACCAGGAAGGGTGGAATCGCGGGCGCTATGGGGCATATCACGATCTTGAAGGCTGGCGCGCGCTGTTGCAGGCCGCCGGATTCGAGGAGCTTGAGCATTACTACCGGCCCGACGGATTGCCCCGCGAGCAACAGCCGTGGCTGGCTAGTGTGTGGCGGCGGCGGGATTAGGGCGGCGGGATCGTAATGCGCTCATAGTGATCCAAGTCTGCGTCCGAAAAGCAGCAGAAGATGACCTCTCGAATTGACGATTCCTTCGACAGGCTTTCGCGGACGGTATCGACCGCGACCTGCGCCGCCGAATCAATGGGATAGCCATAGATGCCGGTGCTGATGCTCGGAAACGCAATTGAAGCCACACCTTTATCTTCCGCCAGCGTAATGCAACGACGATAGCAGCTGGCCAGCAGCGCCGGCTCTCCGTTCTCTCCGCCTCGCCACACGGGCCCCACCGTGTGAATGATGAAGCGCGCGGGCAGACGATACGCGCCGGTCACCTTCGCATCGCCCGTCTTGCAGCCGCCAAGCAACCGGCACTCGTGCACAAGATCCGGTCCCGCGGCACGATGAATCGCGCCATCCACGCCGCCACCGCCCAGCAATGATGAATTGGCGGCATTGACGATCGCGTCCACTTGCAGCTTGGTAATGTCCGAGCGGATTGCTCGCAATGTGGTGGGCATTTGATCTTTCCTCATGACGGGATGGGGCGGCATTATCCCGCCGCCATTCACCTGGGCCACGGCCGGCACACCTGCCGCATCGGCGTGTCTGATGGCTACTTTATCGCCAATTCTGCGCGCTTGCGGCCCATCTCCCGCCGGCAATAGGCGCCGACTACAATGAGCGCCGCCTACGCAGGTCGCTGGGTATCCATCGCTGACCACAGCCCCGTGGCGCCGGCGCAGGAAATCCGCTTTCCCTCTCGACGTCCCTCTCATGGTTGCCTCCACGCTCGTTGGCATGCTGTGCGCACACCTGCTGTGCTTTTCCGGCATGTTCCTGCTTATCAGCCGTCGCCTGCCTGGCAACAGGATGGGGATGGACGTCTTTGCCGTCGGCAATCTGCTGCTGGCGGCAGCCTACATCCTGCAACTGGTCGAAGGCGGACCCGCCTGGAGCCTGATGAGCGTCGTCAATCACTGCCTCACGCTTGCCGCCCCAATCGCCTACCTGCTGGGCGCCATGCGATTTTTTGGCCGTCAGGTGCGCATGTGGCTGCCGTTGACAGTGTTCTGTATCGCCTATGCCTCGGCGCAGTGGTGGGTGCAAAGCCAGATGGGACCAGAAGCCCGCTACGCCATGCTCGCGTCGTCGGCGACGCTGCTTTTCTTCGCCATGTCGGTCACCGTGCTTTGCGGCACGCGCTCGTTCGCCAAGGACTTGCGCGCAGAGATGATCTTCTTCGCCTGCCTGATCGGCGGAATCTGCGTGCTGAACGCGATAAAGTTCCTGAAAATCATGGAGGGCGGCCTGGACGCGCTGCACATGGATAGCCGCTTCCAGATGATCTTCTACATCTACATGTCGACGCTGGCCACCATCGTGCCGCCTTCCATCGTCTGGCTCGTGCTGCGCCGGCTGACGGATAGTTTGCGCAATATGGCGGCGCGCGATCCGATGACAGATCTGCTCAATCGCAGGGGGTTGTCAGACGCACTGACCCAGTATTTCAACGGCCGGAATGCGGTGCCCGCCTATTTGCTGGTGTTGGACGTCGACCATTTCAAACGGATCAATGACAGCTACGGCCATCAGGCTGGGGATGAGGTGATCTGCCATGTGGCGGGGCTGCTACGTGCCGGTGTACGGCGTGGCGATCTGACCGGCCGCACCGGCGGAGAGGAATTTGTCGCCGTGCTTCTTGAATCGAAAGTGGCGGATGTGATGGTTCTTGCGGAGCGGCTGCGCGCCAGCATCGAAAGCCAGCCGATCCACGTCACCGGGGCCGATGAGCCACTGCGCTGCACGGTTACGATCGGCGTTTCGTCGCGGTTTTATGGCGCGGATGGTTTGGAGGAGGCGCTCCGAGAGGCGGATGGGGCGCTTTATCGAGGAAAGGCGGGAGGGCGGAATCGGGTGGAAGTGGGCGGCTCCAATCCCTCTCTAATCACGCCGCCTCCCACAATGCCGCTGTCAGACCCAGCAACAGCAGTATGGCCGACGCGATAAACCATCGCACGGTTTTCCGGTATTCATCCTCGGCTTCATCCTCCAAACGCAAGGCGCGGCAAAGAGCAATTATCTGCAGCAGGATGGCGACCAACAAGGACACGCCCGGCAGCACGGATAGCGCGCTCCAATTGCCCGGCGCGTCAAAGCCCCAGTAACGCAGGAAACCCAGCGAAAAGCCCAGCAATACCGTGATGGCCGTAATCAATCCAGCCCGAAAGCCCTGGGGTAGTTCGCGTGACCTGTGGCTGCGGGTCCGTACCAAATCGTCGTCTGGCGTTTCCGGTGTCATCATCGAGATACTCCGCACTGAGTACGCTACGGCCCACCCGCTACCGGTTCATGTGGGAGCGAAAGCGGAACTCCTGCCTTCGCGCGGGGCGAGGTTGAACTGATTATGGCTGATAACGCAGCGCACTGGGGCTGTTGACCTCGCCGTGTCGCAGCCCTGTGCCTTGTCGCCTTGCTAGCAGCTGCCCGCCTGCGCCTGGCAGGCGGGGATGTCTTTCCGGCTGGTATCCGGCGAAGGCCCTTTAGCGGCGCCACGGTTGCGCCACGGCGGACAGGCAGAATCCGGAATGGAGAACCACTGCACAGGGGGAGATGGACTTCTTTATGAAAAGCTCCCATGGTGATTGAAGACCCTGGAGGTTTCAGAGTAGTGCTGGGTTACTGAAAAGGAGATTGTCATGGAGTCCGCAAACGCCGCCGTTGACCGTCGTGCGCCATGGAACAAGGGAAAGCTCATCGGGCAGAAGCCGCCCCTAAAGCTCCGAGAAATTTGGGCAATCCGAATGAGACTTCAGATGGTATCGAACATCCGGGAACTCGCGCTGTTCAATCTCGCAATTGATAGCAAGCTTCGAGTATGCGATCTCACGCGATTGCAGCTACATGACATCCGTCACGGAAGCCACGTAGCCGCGTGAGCTACCGTCATGCAACAGAAGACCCAGCGTCCGGTCCAATTCGAAATTACGGAGCAATCCCGTGAGAGCCTTGAAGCATGGATTGAAACGCGAGGGCTAAAGGCGGCGAATTTTCTGTTTCCGAGCCGGTTGCATACGTCGCGGCATCTGTCGACGCGGCAGTACGCCCAGATTGTGCATCGCTGGGTCGCATCGATTGGCCTAGACGACAGCGCATATGGAACCCACCCTATGCGCCGTACAGAAGCCTCGCTGATCTACCGCCGGACAAAGAATCTTCGGGCTGTACAGCTGCTGCTTGGGCATACCAAACTGGAACGCACAGTTCGCTACCTAGGCATCGAGGTAGACGATGGTCTTGAGATGGCTGAACAAACCGAAGTTTGATGCATCACGGCCAGTAGCGGTCATAATGCAACGTCAATTTGCAACAGCTGGCGGCTGCTTAGTGGCATGACTGACGCCGCGAGCGATGCCAATCAGCCAGGACTCATCTGCGAAATGGGAGATGGCATGGATCGAATTGCTGACCGTTATTTGAGGTTTGCAAAAGTCGAGGCGGCGGGTCGCTCGCCGTTGTATGAAAAATGGGCGTTGCATGTCGCGAATTCGTTTGATGCACTGGCGTTTTTACAGGGTCTACCTGTAGATAAGCAGCAACCAAATCTGCTGTTTGCAGCGTTCCGGCATACCGTAGGCGCGCCCACATCGACTGCGGAATTCGATGCAGGCTTGGCGCAACATGGCGACGCCATCCGGGCTCTTATGCAGGCTCGTTCCACGCAGACTAACGAACCAGGGCGCTGTGCGGCATTGTTGCCCGCTCTCGCTTCGATCGCGGGCAAGATAGCGCTCATCGAAGTGGGGGCCTCTGCAGGGCTGTGCCTGCTGATGGACAAATACGGCTACGACTGGGGTTCCCAACGCCTGGTTCCGTGTCGAGACGATTCGGACTATCCGGTATTCCCATGTGAGGTCACCGGCACGGGCCCGCTCCCCCAAACCTATCCTGAAATTGTGTGGAGGGCTGGACTGGATTTGAGCCCAATCGACGTTCACTGCGACGAGGATAGGAAGTGGCTTGAAGACTTGGTGTGGCCCGAGGATAGCTGTCGGCTGGCACGCCTTCAGTCTGCGCTGCGGATCAGCAGACGCGAGCCGCCTCAAATCGTCCGAGGCGATCTGCTGCGGGACTTTGCATGCTTAATTGAACAGGCGCCGGCGGAAGCAACCGTGGTTGTGTATCACTCCGCTGTCCTGAACTATGTTTCGGACCAGGCACTGCGCAAGGAATTTGCGCGCAACATGTTGGCCTCGCGTTGTGTCTGGATCAGCAACGAAAGTCCATTGGTATTTCCACAGTTCTTGCCCGCCGCCACGCCGCAACGGTCCGGCATGTTCCTGCTATGTGCCGACGGCCATGCGTTGGCCTGGACGGATCCGCATGGTGCCGCGCTGCAATGGCTGTGAATCAGCACTTTCTTTGCTACCCACCGTCGGGATCTTCGCCGTGAATGTGAACGCGGCGCCGGCCAAGCGCAGAACGCGGGTTATGACGGGGCGGCCTTAAAGGCAGTCTGTTGCAGATCCAAGGCCCGCTTGAGCAGGCCTTGGATCTGAAAACTGGAAATAAAGTCGGTCGCACCCTGGACTTCACGCCTTCAACCCAAGAAAATTGAACAAAAGTCGGTCACTACGTTCGTGCCTCCGGGGTTCAATCTGACCGAGTTGCGAAATGAAATGTCGGTTCTGACACACCGGCCCCACGTCACCTGTTAACTTACCGGATTGCGTGCCGAGACGATCCACGCAGCCCCGTTGATCATCACCGACCGCTCGCCGGGGAGCCCGGCAAAGGCGGCACGAACTGCCGCCGAGGCGCGCCCGCGTGTTTCGTCAGGCTGGTCAGCGAGAGCACGCGACAACGGCCCGACCTCAAGTGTCATCTTCACTGCGTCGTCGATCGCTGTGTCCCGAGTCTTGCCTTCACCGAACGGAACGGCAGCGTCGAAGGGAGCAAACCCAATGTCCGAGAAGCCGGCTGCTGTCAGAATTTGTGCCACGCGCGCCCGGTCGCCGAACGAAAATGGGCCGGGCGCATCTGGTTCGGGCGGCTCGCTCGGCGGGACGATACCCTTGAGCGCGGCCATCGGCAGGTACACCCATTCGTTCGCCGCCGCGGCACGCCAGCAAACGAAAGCGACTCTTCCACCAGGCCGGAGCGCGCGTCGCATGTGGGCAAACGCCGCTATTGGATCGTCGAAGAACATTACTCCGAAACGCGAGAAAAGAAGGTCGAAGGCGCCCCTGGGCAGCTCTGCACTGCTGGCGTCGGCCACCTGAAAGAGGGCCGGCGTATCCGGTTGCGCAAGCGCGCGCGCTCGAGTGATCAGCGGCTCGGATATGTCCACGCCCAGCACTTGACCCACTGCCCCGACACGCGCTGCGAGAGCCCGGCTCGACGCGCCCGCGCCGCAGCCGATGTCTAGCACGCGCTCTCCCGTCGAGGGCGCGGCGGCTTCTATCGCAGCCTGGCCGAAGACCGCGACCATGGCGTCGAGCCGGGCCTGGTTGGCCACCCAACGCTCTCCGCTTTCACCGCCCCAGTCCGCGGCCAGATCGGCACGTTGCTTTGCCATGTCATCTCCTTGACTCGTCGATACGTACTTCATCGCGCCCTTCCTCGCCAACCTACCAACGTTGACGACGCAACAGAAAAAATGGATTTCGTGCTTTCAAACAAGCATCGACTGCTGCGCAAAGATTCCCGCCATCGCCCCTTGCCATGATGCCGTGGTGACTGAATGCATGGCGGGGTTGGCAAGGTCGCCCGCGGCGTAGATGCCAGGCGTGCTGGTCTGACGGCGCTCGTCGACCTTCAGGGCCACGCCCTGGGGCGTTTCGACCGTGGCGAGGCCCAGCACTTCATGCAGGCGTCCAGAAGGCTGGTTGCGCGGGTGAGCGAACAAGATGTCCACCGCGACCGAGGGGCCGGTACCGAGTTGGACGGTGGTGCGGTGACTCTCGTCATGGTTGATTGCGGCGATCCGTCCATCGACCACAGGAATGCCGCGGCGTGCCAAATCGGCCCGGATGTCGGGTGCGATGTCGTGCCCATTCGCGAAGACCGTCAGCGTGTCGGTCCAGTCGCGATACAGGCGGACATAGTTGTGCGAGGGCGGGCCGGACCAGATCAAGCCCCAATGCCGGCCGGCGACCTCGAAGCCATCGCAATAGGGGCAAGGCACGATGGAAGAGCCCCACCCGTCGGCAAACCCGGGAACGTCCAGCATCTGATCGGCAACGCCATAGCTCAGGATTACCCGGCGCGCCTGGAGGGTTTCACCCTCGCCCGTGAGGACGGAGAAATCATCGATTGCGCCGGAGACGCTCTCGGCCCGAGCATTGACCAGCCGGATGGTGGGGTAGCGCGCCAGTTGCTGCCGCGCCTCGGCCAGGATGTCGAGCGGGGGCTTGTGGTCGTGGCCGAGCAGGCCATGCGAGTGGTCGGCAAAGCGATTGCGCGGCAAACCCGTATCGAGCACGGTGACCGTGCGGCGGGCACGGCCAAGTTGTAGTGCCGCAGCAAGGCCAGCAAAGCTGCCGCCGATGATGATGACGTCATTCATAGTGAGGGATCCGTGTTCTCGATAGAAGGGATTGGGGCTGCACTCGCTGTGAGCCGTAAGTGCGGGAGGCGGTGCCGGAAAACGCCGCTACCGAGTTGAAGCCTATTCACCGGCGTGCGCGTTTCAGATACCATGAGGTATCCTAAATTACCATTTAAGATACTGTCAAGTACCGGAAATAATGTGATGGAAAGAAAATTGCCGGGGCGGCGCGGACGGCCTGCCAACGAGGCGCTGGGCCAAAAGATAGTGGATGCAGCCACCCAACTGTTTGTCGAACTAGGCTTTCAAGCGACAACCATGGAGAAGGTGGCCCAGCGCGCGAAGATATCCAAGCTGAGTATCTATCGCCATTTTGAGAACAAGGAGGCGCTATTCAGTGCGGCCATCGCGGCGCACTGCCACCAATTTGCACCTCAGGCGCTTATTGAAAACGTCAAGGGTTCGGCGGCGGATCAGCTCCTGGCGGTGGGTTCATTCCTGCTACGCACACTTTTAAGCCCAGAGGTCCGCAATGTCGAAGCCATGATCGTGGCCGACAAGACGAATCAAAGGTCGTTAAGCAAGCTCCATTACGAGGCCGGCCCGGCGTACGTCATCGCTCAGATCGAAGATCTGTTGCGTCAGTTGCACGCGAGCGCAGCTCTGAACGTGCCGGATCCTCGCGGGTCCGCTCGATTGTTCGCCGCGCTCATCAAAGGTTCCGACCTGCTGACAATCGCTCGCTTCGATGAGGCCACGGCAGACGACGACCACGAAATTGAATCCTATTGTCGATCGGCTGTGGCAATGTTCATCGCCGCACATGGCGGATTACCGACGTGACCGAGTTCGACGTCCGTGGTGAAAAGTTGTACCCGTCGCCGGCGATGAATCTGAACAGCAGCGCGGCGTGGCCTGCGCGTCATTGACGAGCGCCGACCGAGTTCGCTGCGAAGCAGCCATTGAGCTTTTCCCATCGAACTACCGCTTCGGGTCGAAATCGGCCAGACGTCGACGACTGGTCGCGGCCAGGCGCGGTCGTTCCCGTCATCGTCGCTTAGACCAGAGGATCTCTAGCGCTACTTGCCGAAAGTAACGTTAATTCCGGCATAGACCGTGAACTGCGGCAAACCCTCGCCCTTGTGGGCCACCGTCCATTGCGGCTCCACAAATGCATTGAAGATATTCTTTCCAACGCGCCAAGCCTTGCCCGCGCCGAGGCCCACCGGGATGTAGTAATTGTTCTTCTGAAGGTCAAAAGTCCATGTTCCTGTCGACCGCACGTACCACCCCTGTGGCAGGTTGCGAATGACAAAGGGCTGCAAGGTCGCGGTATGAACCGTGTCGCGTTGACTTTGACCCGCGAACGAGTGTTGCCACTGCACCAGCCCGCCGAGAAGGCCTTCCTTGCTGGAATGTACCGCCACCGCCGCCAGCCCCCCCGACCACTTACCCGCACCCAGTTCAGAGCTGGTTGCGGTTGGCAGAGTCACTAGAGGCCCGACGCCGATGTCCACGTCGCCCTGCTTGAGCAAAAAGATGTCGAACAGATTGATGTCACCCAAACCAGTCTTGTAGCTACCGTCGGCCTCTGGACGAGTACTGAGAGGCGCGGTCATGCGCAGGATCTGTGGCACGCCGACCAAGTCACCTGGTGCAATGGGAATCGTGGGGCGCACGAGAAAATCATTGGTGTGCGCGTTGGTGCCGAACAGCGTCGGGGTGTAATAGTTCTGGAAATTGAGCGACGGGGCCAGATTGAGCGGATTGTTGCTCTTGTTCGCATCATCGGCCGACTGCGCAAAGGCGATGTGGCTCGCACTGCACGCAATGCTCGCCACGGCTAGTTTCTTCCACATTGGTGATTCCCTGGAAATTGGAGCCACGCCTGCCCGCTCGCTGCGGCTATCGGCGTTGGAGTGGGCTCGTTCCAGCGCCCCGCTCTCGGATGGAGCCAGGGCGCCGAAGCTTCCTTCGACTGGTGTCACTTCACCTGTTCGATATCCCCCGGCTTCCAGCTCTTGTCGAAGGCTGCGGTTTCAGGACCGTAAATGCGGATGTAGGCAAACCACCCCTTGCCCGACGGCGTCTTGATCCAGCGGTTCTCGCCGCCTTTGGGCGCCTTGGGCCCGAAGTACAACTCGACGGGCTTGGTCTTGTCCACGTCCCTCAGTTCGAACAGCGAGCGCAGGGCCGCCAGGTCCTGGTCCGTCTGGACTTGCGAACGCGTCGCGGCGTCATACACCGTGACCGACCAGAACAGCTTGCCCGGCACGGGTTGAGGAATCGTCAGCTTGTATTGCTTGCTGCCATCCAGATAGGCGCCCTTGCTGTCGCGCGCGCCCAACCAGTACAGCGAGCCCGCGCCGGCATCGCGCCGGAACATGGCGGGCGACGCCACGATGGCTTGGGCGAACCAGCGGTCGCGCGCTTCCAGGTCGATGCCCGCCGGCGTTTCAAATTGCGCGTTGGTCGGCACCAGGCCCGCCCACTCCCATTGACGATCCGGCCAGTTCTTGCGATCTGGGCGAGTGCTGGCGAAGGCGCTCACGAGCATTTGGTCGCGGCCCTCGCGTGCGGCACGCGTCAAGATGCCTTTGGTGCGCGCATCAGGTTGGAAAGGTTTGCCCTTTTCGATGCCAAGTTCCGCCAGCAGTCCGTACATGGGCAGAAACTCGGGAACGCGCGCTTCGGCCTGGATGATGCCGTTAAGCTGCTCCCAGAATTGGAAGTTGTCTTCCCAGCGCAACGACGTGCTATCCATCGCCTTTTTGGACGTGTCGATGGCAGTCAGGGGTTGTGGGTTATCGGCGCTGGCCAGCGGGTAGATCTTGATGTTGCGCAGGCCGTCCAGCGCCTTTTGCAAATCGCCTTCGGCCGGCAAGGCTCGGACGGCGACCAGGTTCTTGAAGGATTTTGAGTGGCCAACGTAGTAGCCCTCGGGGATCTTGCCGGTGTAGCCCGGCGGCAGCACCAAATGCTTGCCGCCTTTGCCCGCATCGGGACCGGGCAGCCCCATGTCCAGCACCCAGCCCTGGTTGTGGTCGTCTACCAGACCGATGAACGGCCCCGGCGGCAGCTCGATCACCATCGGGCCATCTTTCAAATCCAGCACACCCGAACCATACGGCGTATCGGAATTGAGCGTGAAGCCCACCTGGCGCGGGCCGGTTGCGGCAATGCCCCACTGCTTGCCGTCTTCGATGCCGACGGCGCGATTGCCATTGAAAATGCCTTCCACCGACACGGTGGGATACCAAAACCGATACGCCACTACCGCGCGCTGCAACGCGGCGTCGTCGCGCGCGCGCTGGCTGGCCTTTTCTGTGGGGAAGCCCTTGTTGAAAGGATAGGTCGGCGGCGCGGCGGCAGGGTCCGCGGCATAAACGGGCAGGCCCGCGGCAAAGCTCAAACCCAAGGCAGCCAGGAAAGTGCGTTTCATCGTTTCATCCTAGAGTGAATGCGTGTGCGGCCGCCTAACCTTCGCGTGGCACGGGCGGGAACTGCACAGATCGGGCAGCGCGCGCAGGCCAAACCTGCGCTCGCCTTCGACTAGCTACTTCAGTTTCTCCACATCGCCGGGCTTCCAGCTTTGGTCGAAGAACGGCTGCTTCGGCCCATAAAGGCGCAGGATCACAAAGAAACCCGAACCGGGTACGGTTTTCAACCAGTTCTTGCCGTGTCCCGCGGGTTCCGTGGGGCCGAAATAAATGTCTGTCGACCCGTCCGGATTCACGTCGGGCCGGTCCATGGTGTTGATGGACGGGAACGGCTGCCCATTGGCCAGGCCCGCTGCGGTTTCGGGCCGATACACCGTGACGGACCAGAAGATGCCAGCCGGAATGTCCTTGGGCAGGTGAAGCCGGTAGGACTTGCCGCCCGACAGCGGATCGCCGTCGGCATCCCGGAAGGCGACGGGATACTTGGCACCCATGCCCGCCATGTTCACCGCCATCGCCGGGCTGGCAGAATACGCCAATGCAAAAAAGCCCGTGCGCAGATCCAGGTACTTGAACGAAGGCCCGGTGAATTCGGTATTGACCGGGAAGGGATTCACCCATTGCCGGTCGGGATACCAGCGCGTGTTGGGGACGATGGGCGGAGGATCGTAGGCGATCGCGCGGCCAATCCGGTAGGCCGTCTTGCCGGCCTTGTCCAGGATTTCCCGCGTGTGAGCGTCGGGATTGAACGGCTGGCCCTTGATGATGCCGATGCTGGCGAGCATGCCGCGCATGTCGGCGTCGACGGGGTCCACGTATTCGCTGTCGATGAACCGCGACAACATGTCGAAAGCCGAGCCGTCGGTGGGATACAGCATGTTAGGCGTCGCCTTGGACCCATCCGGAAACTGCATGGGCTTGGCCGACGCCTCTTTACCCAGCGGATAGATTCGGGTGCGGGTGACCAGGTCCACCGGGTCACCGAGATTGGCGGGGTCTTTGAAGAATGCGCGCCAGAAAACGAAGACGTTGTAGGTGCGCGACTTGTAGACGATGTAGCCCTTCGGGATCTCGCCTTGGTAATCGGGCGGAATGACCAGGTACTTAGCGCCCTTGCCCTTGTCGGGGCCGGGCAAGCCCACGTCGCCGCACCAGACATCCTTGGCGTACGGCGCCGGGTACCAGGTTTTTTCTGCGACGGGCGCCGGATTGCAAATGGGGCGCTGGAAGAAATCGTCAAGAATGCCCTGAAGGCCCGGTGGCACCTCCAGGACCATGGGCCCATCCTGCTTCAGGTCCAGGTAGCCCATCGCGTAGATGACGTCCGAGTTCGGCGTCGTGACCAGCGTATTGGCATTGAGCCGTTCCTTCCACACCGGAAGGACGTTGTAGCCCTTGCCGAACAGCCGTTCGGATCCTTCCTTCATGGCGAAGATGTTCAACGCCGGTTGTGCCCACAGGTAGCTCTGGACGGCGCGTTGAAAGAGCAATTCGTCTTTGAGCGTTGCGGAATCCGCTTTGGAAAGATACCCCTCTTGCAGGGGAATTTGCGAAAGCTGGTCGTACCGGGAGGATTTCTGAGAAGGCGGCGTACCGCAACCTGCGATGAGGGAAGCCACTGCCAATGTCGAGCAAATTGCCTTGAGCGCCATACGGGTTCCTTAACAACGAATATTGATAAGTCACTTGAACGTGCCAACTGCGAATGCATCGAGAGAAAATCGCGAGTCAGATTATCACGATTGGTCATACGGAGAGGTAGTCGCGCAGCACCGCTCGCGAAAGGACGCATGGAGCGGCGGCTTTCGCCTTCTTTTCGATAAGCGGCTGCCCTGTACAACCGGTCGTTGCCCGCCATCGACGGGATCCTGGGAAGTTTCCACGCGGACTAGACAAGGGCAACTCTGAGCGGCGTCGGCATTCTTCGCACGACGCGCTCAGCCAGCTGGTACAAGCCTTTTCGAAGCACCATAAAGCGCCAGCTTCCCAACCCAGCAGCCCAGCACCAGCAACGCGGCATACACGACCAGCATCACGACTGCCACCACGTTGGAATCCGCGGCGCGTATCAGTTGGTCCCATGTCATCGCTCGAATCGCCAGAAAGCCCAGGCCAACCCCCAGCACCTGCGCCAGCCAGAAGGCCACCGTGCCGAGGACCAGCGCACGCCCTTGACGCGCGGCGCCGATCGGGCGCGGCAGGATTTTCAGGCAGGCGTATGTGCAAAGCAGCAGGAGCAGGGCCGGCAGGATCAGGAAACCCAGCGCATACTGCAGCCAACCCACGGTGAGGGACTGCGCGTTCAGGTAGCTGCCCATGGCGATGCACACACTGAGTTGCCAGCCCAAAATCATCAACCCCGCACTCCAGGCCGCGTGACGCGTTTCATATGCCGGACCACCGGCATCGCTCGCGGGCTGCACGGTTCGCGTGGCGATGCGCACGGCGAGGTACGCGCCCAGGGCTTCCAAGGCAACGGCCAAGGCGCCGAGGAGCAGGCTCATCGTCAGGGCGTGGTTGGCCGCGCCGGCGTGCTGCACGGCGTACAGCACCAGCATGCTTTGCAGATAAATCATCAGCGCCGACACGGCCAGCGAGGACACCAGCGTCAAGATCATGACGATGCCGAAAAGTTTGCGCGGCGCCTCCACGGCGTGCGTGTTGTGCTGGCGCAGCCAGCGATGCGTGGTGCTCCATACGGTCAGGCCGACAAAAATGGATGAGGCCGCAAGGTTTGCCAGGAATGGCACCAGGTACTGCGGCAGGCTGAATGTCTCGCGAAGTTGCGCGGACTCTGGCAGTCCAACCAGCGTGTAGCCTTGCACCAGCGCGGCGAACGCCACGCGCACGATGATGGCTGCCAATGCCAGACGCCAAGCGAGAGAGTAGGGGGAGCGGGCGGGAGCGGTCATCAACGTATGAAGGGGTCGAGAGATAACAGCAGCGGAAGGAATCAGGGATCGACCATAGCATGTCACTACCGCAAGACATGCGGCAGCAGTTGCTTGCTCCCAAAACGCGACCGCGGG
>NZ_JCBANC010000040.1:0-60032 GCF_059760815.1 Achromobacter sp. 1012554356
GGCCGCAAGCGATCAGCTTGCGGCCCGGTTTTTTGTGGCGCAGGACAAGCGCCTTTCGCGTGCGGCGAGCCTGCGGCGGCCCGCCGTCCTGCGATTTACTTGTAGACGGTCTTGGAGCCGTCCTTGTGCCAGGTGAACACGTCGAACTGGAAGTTCGTCAGGTCACCCTGCTTGTTCCACGACACCTTGCCAATCGGCGTGTCGAAGGAATTGGCGTGCAGGTACTTGGCGACCTTGGTGGGATCGTCCGAGCCAGCGCCCTTGATGCCGTCCGCGATGACCTGCGTGGCCGCGTAGGCGGTCATCTGGAACGCGCCGCTGGCGTTGCGCTTCTTGGCTTCGAACGCCTTGACGATGTCGGCGTTGGCGGCGTTCTGCGTGAAGTCGGCCGGCAGCGTCAGCAGCATGCCTTCGACGGCGTCGCCCGCGATGGCGTTGATGTCCGGGTTGCCCGTGCCTTCCGGACCCATCCACTTGGCCTTCACGCCCTGCTCGGCCGCCTGGCGCAGCAGCAGGCCCATTTCGGGGTGGTAGCCTCCGTAGTAGACGAAGTCCACGCCCTGGCTCTTGAGCTTGGTGATGACCGCCGAGTAGTCGCTGTCGCCGGCGTTGATGCCTTCGAACACGGCGACGGCCACGCCGCCCTTTTCCAGGTCGTTCTTGACCGCGGTGGCGATGCCCTGGCCGTACGACTGCTTGTCGTGCAGCACGGCGACCTTCTTGGGCTTGATCTTGTCGAGGATGAACTTGGCGGCGGCGGGACCTTGCTGGTCGTCACGGCCGATGGTGCGGAAGATGAACTCGTAGTTCTTGCCGTCGGTCAGGGCCGGCGACGTGGCCGACGGGGTGACCATGACCACGCCTTCGTTGTTGTAGATGTCGGCGGCGGCGATGGTGGCGCCCGAGCACACGTGGCCCACGACGAAACCGATCTTGCTGTTGACGACACGGTTGGCGGCGTTGGGACCCTGCTTGGGTTCGCAGCCGTCGTCGATGACCACGGTTTCCAGCTTTTTGCCATTGATGCCGCCAGCGGCGTTGATGCGCTCGACCGCGGTATCGACCCCTTCACGGACCATATCGCCATACTGCGTGACCGCGCCGGTGGTGGGGCCGACAACGCCGATCTTGATCGTCTGCGCGTGCGCGGCCGCGCCAAACGTCAAACCAGCGGCGACGCCCAGTGCTGCGATGACCGGGGTCAGACGGAAAACTGGCTTCATGAGTGGACTCCTCGAATGACTTGTAATCGTTGATCCATCAACGGGCTGACGGCCGGAAACGTAGATGTCATGCCCGTTGGCGGTGCATTTGCACGGCAAGCATACACTGAAATATCTCGGCTTTTGGGTGGGTTGGCGCAGGGTTTTCCGGGGTTTTGTGATGCACTGCGGCATCGTTCGGGGCGCCCCGCCTTATTCCGAACGCCGTATATGCAAAAGACCATTAATTCGTTTGAGTTACTAAACGGCGGCGGCATCATGTGCCGCATGAGACTCCAACCGATAATCGTCCCGGGCTGGAAAAACTCCGGCCCCGACCACTGGCAGTCCCGGTGGCAGGCCCTGTTGCCCAACGCTCGGCGCATCGAGCAGCACGACTGGGAAAACCCCAGCGCGGCCGATTGGATATCCCGCCTGACGGCCGAGGTCGACGACGCCCGCAGCCCGGTCCTGCTTGTGGCGCACAGCCTCGGCTGCCTGATCAGCGCCGCCCTCCCGGTCCCCTTGCGCGCCAAGGTCGCCGGCGCGCTGCTGGTCGCGCCCGCCGACGTCGAACGCGCCGATACGCCCGATTGCCTGCGCGGCTTCGCGCCCATCCCGCGCCAGCCGCTGCCTTTCCAGAGCGTGGTGGTCGCCAGCGACAATGATCCCTATTGCGCGCTGGAACGCGCGCGCGTCTTCGCGGCGGACTGGGGCAGCCGCGTCGTGGTCCTGCCCGGCGCCGGCCATATCAATGCGGACAGCGGCCTGGCCGACTGGCCGCAGGGGCTGAAACTGCTGGGCGCGCTGCGCCGCAGAGCGTCGTGGCGCATTCCGCCGCCGGCCAAACGTATTCCGCCCATTCCGGTTTACGACCTGTAGGGCACGCACGCAAGGCAAAAAAATGGCCGCCCCTCTGGGCGGCCATTTAGCTCAAGCCTAAAGAACCGGCCGCTTTCCTCGAGGAAAGCCGGCCGTCCCGATCACTGCAGCAGGCTGCGCAGCATCCAGGCGTTCTTTTCATGCACGTCCAGGCGCTGCGTCAGCAGGTCGGCCGTGGGCTGGTCGTTGGCGGCGTCGGCCTTTTCGAAGGCAGCGCGCGCGGTCTTGGCGACCGACTCGTTGCCGTCGACCAAGAGGCGCACCATTTCCAGCGCGTCCGGCACCGTTTCCGGTTCGGCGATCGACGACAGCTTGGCGTATTCGCGATACGTGCCCGGCGCGTAGTGGCCCAGCGCACGAATGCGCTCGGCGATGCTGTCCAGCGCGTTCCATTCTTCGGTGTACTGCGTCATGAACATCTGATGCAGCGTGTTGAACATGGGCCCCGTGACGTTCCAGTGGAAGTTGTGCGTCATCAGGTACAGCGTGTACGAATCGGCCAGCAACTTGGACAGTTCGCCGGCAACCGCGGCGCGGTCCTTGTCCGAAATACCGATGTTGATGCGCGGAACGCTCGAGGTCTTCTTGGTGGACTTGGCCATTGCTAGCTCCTATGGAAAAAGGCGGAAATAAGAATACCACTGCAAACACGACAGAACGGCCGTTGTGGCGAAGCCGTTCTCACAATGGGCTGCGACCGATTGACGCGGCGTGCGGACGCCCCGCGTGAGGACGCCCCGCGCAAAGGCCCCAATGGCCGGCTACGGCCGCCGCGTCAATCCTGCACGGCCGCTGCTTCGCCCGCCAGCATCTTCACCCCGGGCAGTTCGCATTCATAGACGGCCTGCGCCAGCGCCTCGATGGCGGCCAGGCGGGGAAAGCTGCGCCGCCATGCGAGCACCACGCGGCGCTCGGGCACGTGGCCTTCGAACGGCACGTAGCGCAACAGGCTGTTGGCGGGCGGATTTTCGGGCACGGCAGTGATCGGAAGCACCGTGACGCCGATGCCGGCCGCGACCATGTGGCGGATGGTCTCGAGCGACGAGCCTTCGAACGTGCGCTGGATGCCATCGCTGGCCGCCGAGAAGCGGGACAGTTCGGGACAGACTTCAAGGACCTGATCGCGGAAGCAATGGCCGCTGCCCAGCAGCAGCATGGTCTGCTGTTTCAGGTCCTGGGCGTCGATGGACTTGCGCTGCGCGAGCTCATGGTCGTTGGGCACGGCCACCACGAAGGGTTCGTCATAGAGCGGCTGCATGACCAGGCCGGCTTCGGGCAACGGCAAGGCCATGATGGCGCAATCGATTTCGCCCTGGCGCAGCAACTCCACGAGACGGACGGTGAAGTTTTCCTGGAGCAGCAGCGGCATCTGCGGCGTGCGGCCGATCTGAACGGGCACCAGCTTGGGCAGCAGGTACGGCCCGATGGTGTGAATGACGCCGACGCGCAGCGGGCCGGCCAGCGGATCGTGGCCCTGCCTGGCGATCTCCTTGATGCTGGCGCTTTCCTCGAGCACCTTCTGCGCCTGCGCGACGATGCGCTGGCCGATGGGCGTCACGCCGACTTCCGAGCCGCCGCGTTCGAACAGGGTCACGCCCAGCTCGTCCTCCAGCTTGCGGATGGCCACGGACAGCGTCGGCTGGCTGACGAAACAGGCCTCGGCCGCGCGGCCAAAGTGCCGCTCGCGGGCGACGGCGACGATGTACTTGAGTTCGGTGAGAGTCATGGTGGACTACGCCCCCGGGGTTATGGCGCCGGCCCCGTGGCCGGCGCTTGAGGATTCAAGAGGGTTGACGGGCCGCATGTCAGGTCCGCAGGAAGTCTTCGCGGCCGCGCATCCAGCGCGCCAGATGCGCCTCGACGGCGGCGGGATGTTCGGTGCGCAGCCACGCGGCAGCGTCGCGCGCGTCTTCGGCGATCGCGGCATCGGTTTCCAGGTCGGCAAACCGCAAGAGCGCCATGCCCGACTGGCGCGTGCCCAGGAATTCGCCGGGGCCGCGCTGTTCCAGATCGCGGCGGGCGATCTCGAAACCATCGGACGTTTCAAACATGGCGCGCAGGCGTTCGCGCGCGACCTGCGACAGCGGCGTCTGATAGAGCAGCACGCACACGGACTCGGCCGTGCCCCGCCCCACGCGCCCGCGCAACTGGTGCAGCTGCGCAAGGCCGAAGCGCTCGGCGTGTTCAATCACCATCAGCGAAGCATTTGGCACGTCTACCCCGACTTCGATGACGGTCGTGGCGACGAGCAGATCGATCTCGCCGTCGCGGAAAGCCTGCATCACGGCGGCCTTCTCGGCCTGCGGCAGGCGGCCATGCACCAGGCCGATCCGCAGGTCCGGCAGATCGGTCCGCATGCCTTCGTAGGTGTCGACGGCGGTTTGCAGTTCGAGGGCTTCGCTTTCCTCGACCAGCGGACAGACCCAATACGCCTGCTGGCCGCCGCGCGCGGCCTGCGCGATATGGGCGATGACCTCTTCGCGCCGCGCGTCCGAAACCAGCTTGGTCACCACGGGGCTGCGGCCGGGCGGCAGCTCGTCGATCACGGACACGTCCAGGTCCGCGAAGAAGGTCATGGCGAGCGTGCGCGGGATGGGCGTGGCGCTCATGTTGAGCTGGTGCGGCACGATGCGGCCGCGCACGGTTTCGCCCTTGCGCGTCAGCGCAAGGCGCTGGCCGACACCGAAGCGATGCTGCTCGTCGACGATGGACAGGCCCAGCCGGTGGAATTCAACATGGTCCTGGATCAGCGCCTGCGTGCCGACGACAAGCTGCACGCTGCCATCGGCGGCGGCGGCCACGGCTTCGCGCCGGGCCTTCGCGGTCAGGCTGCCGCTCAACCACGTGACGCTCACGCCCAGCGGCTGCAGCCAGGACAACAGCTTGCGATAGTGCTGCTCGGCCAGGATTTCGGTGGGCGCCATCAGCGCAACCTGCGCCCCGCCCGCGATGGCCTGCGCCGCCGCCAGGGCCGCCACGACGGTCTTGCCGCTACCTACGTCGCCCTGCAACAGGCGGTGCATGGGATAAGGCTTGGCAAGATCCGCCGAAATCTCCTGCACGACGCGCTGCTGCGCGCCAGTCAGCTTGAAGGGCAGCGTGTCGTACAAGCGTGCCACCAGCCCGCCTGCCCCGTTCTGCACGGGCAGCGATTCGGCTTCCTTGATGCGGCGCGCCGCGCGAGCGGCGGCGAGCGAGAGCTGCTGCGCCAGCAACTCGTCGAACTTGATGCGCCGCCAGGCCGGATGCACACGGTCCAGCAGGGCCTGTTCGGATTCACCCTGGGCGGGCGTGTGCAGCGCGCGGATCGCGGGTTCGAACGGCGGCAGGTCGTAGCGGGCGCGCGCCGCATCGGGCAGCGTGTCCGACAGGTTGGCGGTGTTCAGCGCCTGCGCAATGGCCCGCCGCAACGCCGGTTGCGGCAGCCCTTCGGTGGTGGGATAGACGGGCGTGAGCGCGGTGGGCAGCGGCGAATCCGCGTTGGTCAGCCGCGGATGCACCATCTCGCGGCCGAACAGCCCGCCGCGCACTTCGCCGCGGGCGCGCAGGCGCTTGCCCACGGTCACTTGCTTTTGCTGGCTGGGGTAGAAGTTCAGCCAGCGCAATTGGAGTTCGCCGCTCTCGTCCGCCAATGTGGCGGTGAGCTGGCGCCGGGGCCGGTAGAGGACCTCGGATTTGGTGATCTCGCCTTCGACCTGGCCGGCAAAGCCCGGACGCAAGGCGCTGATCGGAATGACGCGCGTTTCGTCTTCGTAGCGCAGCGGCAGGTGCAGCACGAAGTCCTCGGGCAGCACCAAACCCAGGTTACGAAGCTTGCGCTCCGTATCCGTCATCTTGCCGGCGCCGTTTTTGTCGGCGCCGGTACGCTTGGAGGCCACGGCTGCGGCCGTCATGTAGGAACGAACCCCTGGAATGAAACGTCCGGGCGCGCCTTACAGGACCATGATGGCTTCGACTTCGAACTGCGCGCCCTTCGGCAAGCTGGCCACACCGATCGTGGAGCGCGCCGGGAACGGCTGGGGAATGATCTCGGCCATGATGGCGTTGGCCGCCGTGAACTTGCCCAGGTCGGTCAGGAAAAGCGTGAGCTTGACCACGTTTTCCAGCGTGCCGCCCGCAGCCTTGATGACTTCCTGCATGTTGGCAAACGCCTGACGCACCTGCGCGTCGAAGTTTTCAGATACCAGGTCGCCGGTGCCGGGCTCCAGGCCGATCTGGCCCGAGAGATAGACAGTCTTGGTGCCGCTGACGGCAACCGCTTGCGAGTAAGGGCCGACGGCGGCGGGCGCGGTGTCGGTATGAATGATTTGCTTGCTCATGGGCGGAATCCTTCTAGTGACGGATAGAAGCTACAACTATCGGAGTTTATCCAGCAATAGACTTTTGCGAAAGTAGCGGTTCGCCGTAAGCGGGTTTAGGACTGATCTTGCGCACCCGGCGGATGCCCGGCGCCGCCGATATCGCCCCGATGCGCAATCAGCAATTCGGCCAGTGCCTGCGCAGCCACCGACAGACTGCGGCCCTTGCGGCGGACCAGATACAGCGGCCGCGTCAAAGCGCGGCCCGCCAGCGGCACAACGCGCAGGTCGTCGCTGCGGAAATGGAACAGCGTCATCGCGGGCACGACCGACACGCCAAGACCGGCCCGCACCAGACCCGTGACGGTCGCCAGGTGCTCGACCTCGAAAACGGGCAACGGCGCCTCCGCGCCCAGCGCTTCATCCAGATGTTTGCGCACACTGCTGCCGCGTGCAAGCTGGATGATCGGGTGCCGCAACACGTCGCGCAGCCGCACACGCGGTTGGTCCGCCAACGGATGGTCCACGCGGCACACCAGAAAGTAGCGATCCGCGTGCAGGAATTCGCTATCCAGATCGGTCATGTCGGGCCGCCGGGACGCCACGGCAAAATCGGCCACGCCGCTTTGCACCATGTCCAGGCAGGGATCGAGCAAGGCATCCCGCAGGTCAAGCGCGATGCCCGGATGATCATGCCGGAAGCGGGCCAGCAGATTCGGCAGCCATCCCGCCGCAAGGGACGGCAGCGCGGCCAGCGTTACCCTGCCCCGGCGCCGTTCCGCCAGATCCCGCAGATCGCCCATCGCAAGGTCCATATCCGCCAACAGCCGCCGCGCCGTGGCATCCAGCACGCGGCCTTCGGCAGTCAGCTCGACATGCCGCGTGCTGCGGTCAAAGAGCCGCACGCCGGCGCTGTCTTCAAGCGAACGGATCAGGGCGCTGAACGCCGGCTGCGTCAAATGGCAGCGCTGGGCGGCGCGCGTGAAGTGCCTTTCGTCGGCAAGCGCGACAAAGGCACGCAATTGGCGGGACGATAGATTCATGGCTTTCTTGTATTAATCAATCCGATTTTTCTATTTTACGGATGATCGCGCCTTGCCTATAGTCGTTCCAACCCCTTGAACGCGCCTGGACTGCTCATGTCTCAATCTCCCTTGCTCATCGGCTGCGCCTCCGGATTTTCCGGCGACCGCAGCGATGGCGCCGCGGCCGTGGTCCGCACCCTGGCCGCCCAAGGCGGCGGCACGCTGATCTTCGAGACGCTGGCGGAACGGACGCTGGCGTTGGCGCAGCTGGCGCGCAACGACGACCCCCGCCGCGGCTATGAACCGTTGCTGGACGAACTGGTGGGTCCGATCCTGGCGGATTGCCTGCACCACGGCATCAACATCGTCAGCAATTTCGGCGCGGCCAACCCGCCCGCTGCCGCGCGTCGCATCGCAGAACTGGCGCGTGAACAGGGCCTGCCTGCCCCACGCATCGCCGTTGTGCATGGCGACGCGCTGAACGGCGCCGAGCATCGCGACCTGCTGGCGCAGCGTCTGGGCGCCGCGCTGGACGGCCTGGACATCGTGAGCGCCACCGCCTATCTGGGCGCCTCAGAAATCGCCCAGGCTCTGGCCGCCGGCGCGCAGATCGTGGTTGCCGGCCGCGTGGCCGACCCCTCGCTGACGCTGGGTCCGGCGCTGGCGCATTTCGGCTGGGATCCCGCCGACTGGCCGCGTCTGGGACGCGCCACCATGGCAGGCCACATGCTCGAGTGCGGGCTGCAGGTGACCGGCGGCTATTTCTGCGTGCCGGGGCTGAAGGAAGTCCCGGACGTGCATACGGCCGGCTTTCCCATCGCCGAGATCCAGGCCGACGGCGAATTCGTGATCGGCAAGGCCGACGGCACGGGCGGTGCGGTCGATGCGCGCACCGTGAAGGAACAATTGCTGTATGAAGTCCATGATCCGGCCCGCTACCTGACCCCGGACGTGGTTGCGGACCTGAGCCAGGCGCGCGTCGTCGAGTTGGGCGGCAACCGGGTTGCCGTCCATGGCATCACGGGCCATGCCCGGCCCGCCGAGCTCAAGGTCAACGTCTGCTATCGCGGCGGCTGGCTGGCGGAAGCGGAGATTTCCTACGCTGGCGTGCAGGCCGAAGCACGAGCACGCCTGGCCGCCGATATCGTGCAAAAGCGTCTGGGCGCCGATTACAAGCTGCGCGCCGACCTGATCGGCGCGATCAGCATCCTGGGCGACGACGCGGGCGAAATGCGCCGTGCACTGCCCGACAGCCGCGCCCGCGACGTGCGGCTGCGGCTGGCCACGGAAAACGCCGATCGCGCGCAGGCCGAACGCGTGCTGCGCGAAGTGACCGCGCTATACACCTGCGGCCCGGCCGGCGGCGGCGGAGTTCGCACCGCCCTGCGCCCGCGCCTGAACATGATGTCCTGCACCATTCCCCGCGAAGCCGTAAAGAGCGGCTGGAACTTCCTGGAGGAGATCGCGCCATGAACCACACCCTGCTCGCCGTGCCGTTGTACCGGCTGGCCCACAGCCGCTCCGGGGACAAGGGAGATATCTCGAACCTGAGCCTCATCGCCTGGGACCCCGAATGCTATGACGTGATGGCCGCGCAAGTGACCGAAGCGCGCGTCGCACAGTGGTTCGCCTACCGCCATCCCAAGCGCGTGACGCGGTTTTCGCTGCCGATGCTCAACGCCATGAACTTCGTGCTGGAAGGTGTACTGGACGGCGGCGTCAACGACGCGCTGAACCTCGACACGCACGGCAAGAGCCTGTCTTTCAGATTGCTGGACATGACGGTGGAGGTCAGCTCCGGGCTGGCGAGCCGTCTGCCAGACATACCCGGCGACCGCCCAGCGGCCGCCTGATTTCAGTTCCGATAAAAAAACACCACAGGAGACACACATGCGCATCACGACCAAGGGCCGGCTGGCCCTGCTATTGGCCGCCGCCCTGCCCCTATCGGCCATGGCGCAATTTCCGGCCAAGCCCATCACCTTCATCGTGCCGTTCGCCGCGGGCAGCGCCACCGACCAGATCGGCCGTGCCATCGGCCAGGGCGTCACCGAACAGACGGGCCAGGCCGTCGTCATCGAGAACAAGCCCGGCGCCAGCGCGATGATCGGCGCGGCAGCCGGCGCGCGCGCAGCGCCAGACGGCTACACGGTCCTGATCACCACCAACACCACACATGCGGCCAACGAGCACCTGTACAAGTCGCTGACCTACGATCCCGTCAAGGATTTCGCGCCGCTCACGCTGCTGGGCAAGGGTGGGCAGATCATGGTCGTCAATCCCAGTTCGTCCGCCAAGACGGTGGGCGACTTCCTGGCCCAGGCCAAGCAGTCGCCGGGCAAGCTGAGCTTTGGCAGCGGCAGCTCCAGCAGCCGCATCGCCGGTGAATTGCTGCAGCAGATGGCCAACGTGCAACTGCTGCACGTGCCCTACAAGAGCAACCCGCTCGCCGTCACCGACCTGCTGGGCGGCCAGATCGACATGATGATCACCGACACCGCGACGGGCCTGCCGCAGGTCAAATCCGGCAAGCTGCGCGCGCTGGGCGTCACGGGCCAGGCGCGCTCGCCGCTGGCGCCCGACGTGCCGACCATTTCGGAGGCCGGCGTGCCCGGCTACGAGATGGGCTATTGGTTCGCGGCCTACGCCCCGGCCGGCACGCCGCCCGACGTGGTCAAGCGCCTGAACGAATTGCTGGTCAACGCCACCAAGGCCAAGCCGGCCCAACAGTTCTACGCGCAGACCGGCACCGACGCCGCCTCCTCCACGCCCGACGAGCTGACCAAGTTCCAGCAGGCGGAATCCAAGAAGTGGGGCGACATCATCAAGAAGGCCGGCATTCAGCCCGAATGATTTACGCAGGTTGAGTTGCCGGCGCTGCATACAGGTGTCTGACACCCATGAGTCGCCTTAGCAGGCTTGCGGCAGCTCTCCCCCGGGTGTCAGACACCGCTGGCTCGTGCAGCGGTAAAAACACCAAAGCAAAAAACCCATCGCGCATGCGATGGGTTTTTTGTTGGAGCCACAAAGCCGAAACCGCTTGGCTTATTTGTCCACGAAGGCGCGTTCGACGACGTAGTCACCCGGCTGGCCCACGCCCGGCGACACGACGAAGCCGCGGCTGTCGAGCATGGCGCTGATGTCAGCCAGCATATGCGGGCTGCCGCAGATCATGGCGCGATCGGTTTCGGGATTGATTTGCGGAATGCCGATGTCGGCGCACAGTTTGCCGTTTTCGAGCAGCTCGGTGATGCGGCCTTGATTGCGGAAAGGCTCGCGCGTCACGGTGGGGTAATAGACCAGCTTGTCGCGCACGATATCGCCGAAGAATTCGTTGTTCGGCAGCTCGTTTTCGATGTAGTTGGCGTAGGCCAGCTCGCTGACCCACCGCACGCCGTGCACCAGGATGACCTTGTCGAAGCGTTCGTAGATGTCCGGGTCTTTGATGATGCTCATGAAGGGCGCGAGACCGGTGCCGGTGCCGAACAGGAACAGGTGCTTGCCGGGCTTGAGGTCGTCCACGACCAGGGTGCCGACGGGCTTGCGGCTGACGAGGATGGTGTCACCCTCTTTCAGGTGCTGCAGGCGCGACGTGAGCGGGCCGTTCTGCACCTTGATGCTGAGGAATTCGAGGTTTTCTTCGTAGTTGGCGCTGGCGATGCTGTAGGCCCGCAGCAGCGGCTTGCCTTCAACTTCGAGGCCGATCATCACGAAGTGGCCGTTGTGGAACCGCAAGGCCGAATCACGCGTCGTGGTGAAGGAAAACAGGGTGTCGTTCCAGTGGTGCACGCTAAGTACGCGCTCAGTGTTGAAAGCAGCCATGTCGTATTCAGTAAGGGCGGGCGGTGGCCGGGCGAAGCCCGGCTATGCCGCGAGGTCATTCCGAGCCGCAAAAAAAGGCCGCGGTCGGCATTAGGGTTGTCCCTATTCTACAGGGACTTGATGATAACTGCTCTCATTATTCCGTAATACCCTTATTCCAACTTGACGGGGATCAACGTCTTGAACCCTATGCTTACTGATAGTTGAACGGGTCAATGCTTCCTGTTATCGTCGCGTTCTCACTTGATAATCATTTTCGTTAGCAGACCGCTTTTCGCGGCGGTGCGTCGCTGTAAATGGCGGCGCCCCGCGGCAACCTTCGTTTCGGCCCTAGCTGGAGTTCCTTCATGATCAAGCGTCCCCAATTGAATTCGCTGCTGCGCGCGCTGGCGCTCGCCGGCGCTGCTGCCTTCACCGTGTCGGCCAACGCCGCCGAGGAAGTCAGCCTGTACACCACCCGGGAACCCAAGCTGATCCAGCCGCTGCTGGATGCCTTCACGAAGGAAAGCGGCATCAAGGTCAATACCGTCTTCGTCAAGGACGGCCTGCTGGAACGCGTCAAGGCCGAAGGCGCCAAGTCGCCCGCCGACGTGCTGATGACGGTGGACATCGGCAATCTGCTGGATCTGGTGGACGGCGGCGTGACGCAGTCCATCAAGTCCGACACGCTCAATTCGGTCATTCCGGACAACCTGCGCGGCGCCGATGGCAAATGGTACGCCCTGTCGCTGCGCGACCGCGTGCTGTACGTGGAAAAGGACCTGAAGCTCGAATCCTTCCGCTACGAAGATCTGGCCGATCCCAAGTGGAAGGGCAAGGTCTGCATCCGCTCTGGCCAGCACCCCTACAACACCGCGCTGGTCGCCTCCATGATCGCGCATGACGGCGCCGAAGCCACCGAAAAATGGCTGCGCGGCGTGAAGGCCAACCTGGCCCGCAAGGCGGCCGGCGGCGACCGCGACGTGGCGCGCGACATTCTGGGCGGCATCTGCGACATCGGTCTGGCCAACGCCTACTATGTCGGCCACATGAAGAACGCCGAACCCGGCACCGACGCGCGCAAGTGGGGCGATGCCATCAAGGTCATCCGCCCGACCTTCGCCAATGCCAAGAGCGGCGGCACGCACGTGAACGTCAGCGGCGCAGCCGTCGCGGCGCACGCCCCCAACAAGGCCAACGCGGTCAAGCTGCTGGACTTCCTGGTTTCGGAACCGGCCCAAGCCCTGTACGCGCAGGCCAATTACGAGTACCCCGTCCGCAAGGGCGTGAAGCTGGACCCGGTGATTGCCAGCTTCGGCGAACTGAAGGTCGATCCCCTGCCCTTGACCGAGATCGCCAAGCATCGCAAGCAAGCCAGCGAACTCGTCGACAAGGTCGGCTTCGACAACTGATAAGCTGCCGGACCGCCTGCCCCCGGGCATGGCGTGACCCTGCTGTAGTGACACGCGCGCGCCTGATTGGGCGCAAAGCGTAGGGCCTGTTCCCGCTTTTTTGGGGGAGCAGGCCTTGCCATTGATGCAACCGACTTTGAAGCATGCATACAGAATCCTTGCCCAGGCCGCTGCGGCTACGCTGGTCTGAACGCGGAACCGGCTGGCTCGTTGGCGCGGCCCTGATCGCGCTGGCGGTGCTTGCGCCGGTCTTGACGCTGGGCTGGTGGGCGTTGGGCGGCAGCCTGGAACATTGGCACCACCTGGCCAGCTATGTGTTGCCGCAAGCCTTCGCCAATACCGTCATGCTGCTGGCCGGTGTGGGCATCGTCGTGACCTTGCTTGGCACGGGCGCCGCATGGCTGGTGACCGCGTACGAGTTTCCCACCCGCCGAATCCTGACCTGGGCGCTGCTGCTGCCGCTGGCGGTGCCCACCTACATCATCGCCTTCGCCTACCTGGACTTGC
This sequence comes from Achromobacter sp. 1012554356, assembly GCF_059760815.1. Classification (NCBI taxonomy): domain Bacteria; kingdom Pseudomonadati; phylum Pseudomonadota; class Betaproteobacteria; order Burkholderiales; family Alcaligenaceae; genus Achromobacter; species Achromobacter sp. 1012554356. Next base: position 13,128 of record NZ_JCBANC010000040.1, read on the forward strand.
TGCATCCCATCGGGCCCATCCAGACGGCGATCCGCGCCATGCTGGGTTTCGACAGCCCGCGCCAATTCCGCCTGCCCGACCTGCGCTCCATTTATGGCGCGATCTTCGTGCTGGGTTTCGTGCTGTATCCCTATGTCTACCTCAGCACCCGCGTCATGTTCATGACGCAGGCCGCCAGCCTGCTTGAAGCCGCCCGCACGCTGGGCGCGGGCCGCGTGGCGGTGTTCTGCCGCGTCGCGCTGCCCCTCGCCCGTCCGGCGATCGTGGTGGGCGTCAGCCTGGCGCTGCTGGAGACCCTGAACGACATCGGGGCCTCCGAGTTCCTCGGCGTGCAGACGCTGACCGTCTCTGTCTACACCACATGGGTAACCCGTTCTGACCTGGCCGGCGCAGCGCAGATCGCGCTGACGATGCTGGCGATCGTCATTGGTCTGATCCTGCTTGAACGCCATGGCCGCAAGCGGCAGCGCTACGCCAACACGCAGCGCATGCGCCCGATGCAGCCGCGCCGGCTGCATGGCGCGGCGGCCGCCGTGGCCGCCGTACTGGGCTGGATTCCCGTCCTGATCGGATTCGTCGCGCCGGCGTTGTATCTCGTCGTTGAAACCTACAAGCGGCTTCACCTGGTGGGCGGCGTGTCCGACCAGTTGATTGGCGGCCTGAGCAACACCCTGATCGTCGCGTCCAGCGCCACGGTGGTCACTTTGCTGTGCGGGCTGATCGTTGCGTGGGCGGGCCGCACCCTGCGTGAAAGCGCCGGCTTCAACCCGGGCCGCGCCTGCGCGCGCATCGCCAGCCTGGGCTACGCGGTGCCCGGCACGGTGCTGGCCATCGGCCTGCTGACGCCGTTCGTGTGGATCGACACCGCAGTCGCACGCGTGTTCGGCGGCACGGGCTTGTTCATGATGGGTTCAATGGGCGCGCTGGTGTGCGCCTATGCGATCCGCTTCCTGGCGATTTCGACCGGGGCGCTGGAAGCCGGCCTGGCGCGCATCCCGCCATCGCTGGAACAGGCATCGCGCCTGCTGGGCGAGACGTCGGGCGGCACGTTGCGCCGCGTCCACCTGCCCTTGCTGCGCCCCGCGCTGGCCGCGAGCGCGCTGCTGGTGTTCGTGGACGCCATGAAGGAACTGCCCGCCACCCTGCTGTTGCGCCCCATGAATTTCGACACCCTGGCCACGTGGCTTTACGCGGAAGCCGCGCGCGGCACATATGAAGAAGGCGCCGTGGCCGCGCTGGCCATCGTGCTGGCCGGCCTGCTGCCGGTCATCCTGCTGGCGCGCACCAATCTGAAAATGGGACATTGATCACCGTGCCCGATCTGCTTGAAATCGACCACATTTCCCTCGCCTACGACACGCCCGCTGGCTTGAAGCCCATCGTGCAGGACTTGTCGCTGGGACTGCCCGCCGGTCATATCGGCTGCCTGCTGGGCGAGTCCGGTTGCGGCAAGACCACCGTGCTGCGTGCCATTGCCGGCTTCGAGCCGGTGCGCGCCGGCCGCATCCTGCTGGATGGCTCGGTCATCTCGTCGCCCACCGAACAGGTCGCGCCCGAGCTGCGCCGCGTGGGCATGATGTTCCAGGACTACGCGCTGTTTCCTCACCTGACCGTGGCGCTGAACGTGGCGTTCGGCCTGCGCAAGCTGCCCCGTCCAGACCGTGCGCGCCGCGTCGAAGAAATGCTGGAACTCGTCGGTTTGGCGCACGCCGCCAACAGCTATCCGCACGAGATCTCCGGCGGCCAGCAGCAACGCGTGGCCCTGGCCCGTGCGCTAGCGCCCTCGCCCGACCTGCTGCTGCTGGACGAACCGTTTTCGAACCTGGACGTGGACACCCGCGAGCGGCTTGCCTTCGAGGTGCGCGAGATCCTGAAGACCACGGGACACACAGCGATCCTGGTCACGCACAACCAGGCCGAAGCGTTCGCCATTGCCGACCGCATCGGGGTGATGGCCAAGGGCCGCATCGCGCAATGGGACACGCCCTACAACTTGCACCACAACCCGGCCGACACCTTCGTACGCGACTTCATCCGCCGCGAGGCGCTTGAAGAACAGCGCGAACAGGCGCTGGCGCGCGGCCGGTAGCGGAACGCGCGGGCGCCGCCCGGCGGATCAATCCGTCGACAGCTTCACCTTCTGCGACAAGGCCTTGAAGGCCTCGTGCTGGCTTTGGGTCAGCCGCTCGACTTCCTGCGGCGTCGAGCCATAGGGCATAAAGCCGGCCTTCTCCAGCTTGTCCTTGACGTCCGGCATCGCAAGCGCCGCCTGGAAGGCGTCGCTCAGCACGCGCGTCACGTCAGGCGACATGCCGGCTGGGCCATAGACCGCGAACCACGGATCCACCACCGCGCCCGAATACCCCAGTTCGGCCAGCGTCGGCACGTCCGGCAACGCGGGCGCGCGCTTGCTGCCGGTAACAGCCAGCGCGCGGACCTTGCCCGCATTGATGTGCGGCAGCGACGCGGGCAGGTTGTCGAACATCACCGGCAGGTGGCCGCCCAGCAGATCGTTCAGCGCCTGGGCGCTGCCCTTGTAGGGCACGTGTTGCATGCCGGCGCCGGTCAACTGGTCGAACATCACCCCCGCAAGGTGCATGGACGTGCCCGTGCCGGGCGTGCCGTACGACGTATTGGGATTCGCCTTGGCGTAGGCGACCAGGTCCTTGACGCTGTCCACCTTGACCGACGGGCCCACCTCCAGCACCACGGAGGACGCCCCCAACATGCTGATCCCCGTGAAATCCTTGGTCGGGTCGAACGGCATTTTCGGGTACACGAACGGATTGAGCGCGTTCGTGGATATTGCGCCAAAGCCGATGACATAGCCGTCCGGCGCGGCCTTGGCGACCGCGTCCATGCCGATGTTGCCGCCCGCGCCGGGACGGTTCTCGACGATGACCGGCTGCCCGAGTTTCTCTGCCACTTTCTGACCCGCCGTGCGCGCAACCAGATCGGTCGTGCCGCCAGCCGTGTACGGCACGATGAAGGTGATGGGCTTGGCCGGATAGCCCGCGGCGTGCGCGGGCACGGTGCACTGGATCAGCGCCAGCGCGGCCAGGCCGCGCAGCGCATTGTGGGTGTAGCGATGCATGATGTCTCCCTCCCGTTTGTCGTTATGCACGGGTAGCGCATCTTATCGCCGGACAGCGCGGGCGCACAGCGCGATCGCTCCGGCTTGTTCCGCCAGGTATCAATTCATGTTCCGCCGCGGGCATTTATCGCCGGCCCGCCCGCTCCTATAGTTCGTTTCACTGTCTGAGCGCGCAGGCACCCTCAAATGCCAAACCGGAGTATTGAAATGTCGAACAAGACTGTAGTGATCACGGGCGCGTCCAGCGGAATCGGATTTGCCCTGGCGCAGGAATACCTGCGCCGCGGCGACAACGTGGTGGGCAACGCCCGCAGCCAGCAGGGATTGGATGCGGCCGCCGAACGCCTGGCGCAGGAAGGCCTGGGCCTGCCCGACCGCTTCCTGGCCGTGGCCGGCGACATCGCCCTGGCCAGCACCGCCCGCGACATCGTGCACCAGGCCACCGAGAGGTTCGGCCGCATCGACGTGCTGGTCAACAACGCCGGGATCTTCATTCCCAAGCCCCTGGGCGAATACACCGACGAAGACCTGGATCGCATCATCGACACCAACCTGAAGGGCTTCTTTCACATCACCCAGCAGGCGGCGGCGCACATGTCGGAATACCGCGACGGCCACATCGTCAACATCACGGCCAGCATCGCCATGCAGCCCAGCAGCCGCGTCCCGGCGCTGCTGCCGGTGCTGATCAAGGGCGGCCTGAACCACGCCACGCGGGCCCTGGCGATCGAACTGTCGGACCGGAACATCCGCGTCAATGCGGTGGCGCCCGGCATCATCGAGACGCCCATGCACGACCCCGCCACATTCGGCTTCCTGAATTCGTTGCAGCCGGCCGGCCGCATAGGCAAGGTGGAAGACATCGTCGGGGCGGTCACCTATCTGACGGACTCGGCCTACACCACCGGCGCGATCCTTCCGGTCGATGGCGGCGCCGCCGCCGGCCACTGGTAGCAACCCAAGCGGACGCCCGCCGCGCGGCGGGCGTCCCATCACCGAGAGATCCACCATGTCCATTGACGCCAGATTGGCCGAACTCGGCCTGATTCTTCCACCCGCGCCCCAGCCGCTGGGCCAGTACACCGCCGTCAGCCAGGCGGGCGACCTGCTCTTTATCTCGGGCCAATTGCCGCTGCGCGATGGGCACGTGGCGTGGCAGGGCCGAGTCGGGACGGAGCTTACCGTCGACCAGGGCCGGCAGGCCGCCGAACTGGCCGCGCTGAACGTGCTGGCGCAGATCCGCCAGCACACCGGCAGCTTCGACCGCCTGGACCACCTTGTCCGCGTCGAAGGCTATGTCGCCAGCGCGCCGGGCTTTCTGGATCAGCCCGCCGTGCTGGATGGCGCATCCGGCCTGTTTGCGCGGGTGCTCGGCGAGAAGGCCGGCCACGCGCGCACCGCCAATTCGGTCGCGCAGCAGCCGGGCAACGCGGCGGTGATCCTGGTGGTCATTGCCCAGCTGAAAGGCGCCTGACCCCGCTCAGTCCGCCAGCTTGTCGACCAGAAAATCGACAAACGCCCGAACCCGGCGCGATACGTGCCGGGCATGCGGGTACAGCAACACGAACGGCCGGGTGCTGCCGCCATGCTGGGGCAACACCTCGGCCAGCCTGCCCTCGCGCAGGTCGTCTTCGACCACAAAGCGATAGGTCTGGAACAGGCCCGCGCCCGCCCGGGCCAGCGTGACGCCGCCCAGCACGTCCTCGCCCGTGCCATAGGCGCCGTCGGTCACGATGTCGACCGCTTCGCCCTCCACCTGAAACGTCCACGGAATGCGGCGCCCGCTGCTGGGCCGGTCGAACTGGATGCAATCGTGCGCGGCCAGATCTTCCAGCGATTGCGGCGTGCCGCGCCTGCGCAGGTACCCGGGCGCGCCGACCACCACCAGCTCCGCGTCCTCCAGCTTGCGCGCGATCAGCGCCGAGTCGTCGGGCGCGCGCCCGCGCACCGACAGGTCATAGCCGTCGTCGGCAAAATCGACATTGCGGTTGCTGATGTGGACGTGCACGTCCACGTTGGGATATTGCTCGCGAAACGCGGGCAGCAGCGGCAGGACGCGGTAATGCGCATAGGGCGTGGGCAGGCTGATGCGCAGCCGCCCCGCCGCGCCCTGCCCGCCCACCTGACGTTCGGCGTCGACCAGTTGAGCAATGGCCGGGCGCACCTGCTCGAAGTAGGCGCGGCCCTCGTCGCTAAGCCGGATGTGCCGCGTGCTGCGCACGAACAGCCGGATGCCCAGCCGCGCTTCCAACCGCGAGACGCTGCGGCTGACGGCCGCCGGCGTAACGCCCGCGGCGTTGGCGGCGGCGGTGAAACTGGTGAGTTCCGCCGCCAGGCAGAACATCTCGATGCTGCCCAGCTGAAGGTCGTCAAAGTGGCGCGTCATGCGGGCTCCTGCCGTGAAGACCGGGCGGTGGGACCATCGGGCCGCCCTCGCCGGTCAGCGTCCCAACACATCGACGATGCGCTGGGCGATGTAATGGCCGTGAGTTTCCAGCGCGAAGTGGCCGGTGTCCAGCAGTTCGACCACGGCATCCGGGTTGTCACGGCGATAGGCCTCTGCACCGGGCGGTATGAAGAACGGATCGTTGCGGCCCCAGATCGCCAATGTGGGCACCTGGGCCTGGCGGAAGAACGCCTGGAATGCCGGGTACTGCGTCAGGTTGTTCGCATAGTCCAGAAACAGATCTAGCTGGATGTCCTTGTTGCCCGGACGTTCAAGCAGGGCCGCGTCCAGCGTATAGCCTTCGGGCGCGACGCTGTCCGGATCGCCCACGCCATGCACGTACTGCCACTTCGTGCCTTCGAAGTTCAGGATGGCGTCGTGAATGGTCTGGCGGTTTGCGGGCGTCGGATCGTTCCAGTAGGCGCGGATGGGCGCCCAGGCATCGCCCAGGCCGTCGAGGTAGGCGTTGCCGTTCTGCGAAACCAGACCGGTCACGCGCTCGGGGTGCGCCACCGCCAGCCGCAATCCGGTCGGCGCGCCGTAGTCAAAGAAATACATCGCGTAGCGGGTCAGCCCCAGTTCGTCGACAAACGCTTCCAGCGATTTGGCCAGGTTGTCGAAGGTGTAGCGATAGCCGCGCTCGGCCGGGACTTCGGTAAAACCGAACCCGGGCAGATCGGGCGCGATGACGCGAAAGTGCTTGGCCAGCTGCGGGATGACGGTGCGGAACTGATGCGACGACGTGGGAAAGCCATGTAGCAGCAGAAGCACGGGCGCTTGCGGATCGCCGGCTTCGCGATAGAAAAACCGCAGGCCGTCGGCTTGCGCGTGGCGGTAATGGACGATGTTGTCGGACTGGGCGTTCATGATGGTCTCCGGGAGGGATTCGGAATTCGAAAAGAAGCGGGTGTCTGCCGTTGTTGCGCTGTCGCAATGTAGGTGTCTGACACCCGTTGAGGCGTTACGGCAGGCTGGAGATCATCTCCCCAGGGTGTCAGACACCGGCATCCTGCGACGGGTTGGATGTTTCACGGCACAGTCTACGCATTTCTAGTAACCTGTCAACGACCATTTTACCAGTTACGCACGGTTTTCCGAATTGCCGCCCCCAGCCTTCCCGGCAGCCAACCATGAAAAAGCCCGGCATGAGCCGGGCTGGGAGTCGTCGCGTGTTGTCATTTCGCCTTGGCGCTGGCGTCTGCCGCCTCGCGCTGCCGGAACGCCGCCACCTTGTGCCGGTTGCCGCACAGCGCCATGCTGCACCAGCGACGCTTGTGCGACCGCGTCCGGTCGTAAAACCACAACGAGCAGGTATCGCTTTCGCATTTACGCACCAGCCCAAAATCGCCATGCGCAAGCAGATCGGCCGCCGCCTCTGCCACCGGGAGCAACCATTGCGCCGCCGTGTGCGAGGGATAACGGCGCGACATCACCAGGCTGCCATCGTCTGCCGGCGCAAGCTCGAGGTGACTGCCGCCCGCCGCCAGCGCGCGATTCAGCGCCGATAACGCCAGCGGCGCATGCGCCTTGCGCTGGGCCACCAACGCTCGGACGGTTTCGCGCAGTCCGCGCGCGCTTTCCAGCAGACCGGAAGGCGCGGCGCCCTGCGCGGCGGCAACACCCTCAAGCGACAGCCAGCCCGCCACGTCCGCATCCGACTGCCATCGGTCGACCGGGCCGGCGCTGTTCTGCTCGACGGTGTTGATCATGTCCAGGGCGACGTGATCGCCCAGCTGTCGGAATTCGGGTGCGTGGCTGGTGTTCATAGTGATCTCCGGCGACAGTGTAACCCTCAAAAATAAACAATAAAAGTTACACGATCATGGGGCGGCATGACATCCCCCATCACGCATTGTCATCCCACCCCGCTCAGGCGCGGGCTTCGGGCAGCGGGATGAACTCGGTTTCGTCGCCGGGCACGATCTGATCGAAGCGCGTGCGCTGCCAATCCTGCTTGGCCTGCTCGATGCGGTCCTTGCTGCTGGACACAAAGTTCCACCACACGAAGCGCGGACCGTCGAGCGGCTCGCCGCCCAGCACCGCGAAACGTGCGGCCGTCCTGGCGCGGATCTGCACCGGCTTGCCCGGGGCAAAGACAACCAGGCGCCCGCTCTCGTAGGTCTGGCCGTCGATTTCCACCTCGCCTTGCGCCAGGTAGGCGGCGCGTTCTTCATGCTCCGCCGGCAACACCGTGGTCGCGCCGGCCTGCAGTTGCAGGTCGCCATAGAACAGCGGCGACAGCGTCTTGACCGACGACGTCTTGCCGAACAGCGAACCGGCCACAACCTGGGCGCGCACACCCTCGCCTTCGATCACCGGCTGTGCATCCAGCCCGTAGTGTGTGAAGCCCGGATCGGTTTCTTCGTGCGCCTTGGGCAGCCCGACCCAGATCTGCAGTCCACAGAGGCGTTGCGGCGCCAGCCGGCTTTCTGGCGACGAGCGTTCGGAATGGACGATGCCGCGGCCGGCGGTCATCCAGTTCACTTCGCCCGGCAGAATGGTCTGCGTGTTGCCCGCGCCGTCGCGGTGGACCATGGAGCCTTCGTACAGATAGGTCACGGTGGACAGACCGATATGCGGGTGCGGCCGCACGTCGATGCCGGCGCCGACGTCGAAGTCCGCCGGTCCCATCTGGTCCAGGAAGACGAACGGACCAACGCTGCGGCGCTGCATGGAGGGAATGGCGCGGCGGACGGAAAATCCGCCCAGGTCGCTGGTGCGCGGCACCACTACGGTTTCGATCTGGCTTTCGCCGGCTTGGGACAGGGTCGACATGGTGCAATGCTCCGCATGGATAGGCCTGGGGCCATCTTAATGGCCTCGCGGCCGGTAATGTGTGAAACCGGGCGGATTCCAGAATCCGCCCGGCCGTTGGCGTCAGGCCAGGTCGAACACCAGCACTTCGGCGTCCTTGCCGCCCGACACGTCGACGCTGCCGGCGTCGGTGATCGCCACGGCGTCACCGGCATTCAGCGCGGCGCCGTTGACCGTCACACTGCCGCGGGCCACGTGGACCCAGGCGCGGCGGCCGGCAGCCAGCGGCAGCGAAGCCGACTCGTCGCCGTCGAACAGACCGGCGTACAGCCGGGCGTCCTGATGGATCTTCATCGACCCGTCAGCGCCGTCACCCGTCACCAGGGCTTGCAGACGGCCGCGCTTTTGCTCATCGCTGAAGGCGCGCTCTTCGTATTCCGGCGCGATGCCGGTCACGTTCGGCTCGATCCAGATCTGCAGCATGTGCGTTTCGGCGTCCGGCCGGGGGTTGAACTCGGAGTGCATCACGCCGCGGCCGGCGCTCATGCGCTGGACGTTGCCCGGCTGGATTTCCGAGCCGCTGCCCATGCTGTCCTTGTGGGCGATCGCGCCGTTCAGCACGTAGGTGATGATCTCCATGTCCCGATGCCCGTGCGTGCCGAAGCCGCGGCCGGCGGCGATGCGGTCGTCATTGATGACACGCAGCGCGCCGAAGCCCATGTGAGCCGGGTCGTAGTAGTTGGCAAAGGAGAAGGTATGGAACGAATCGAGCCATCCATGGTTGGCGTGACCCCGTTCAGCAGCGCGGCGAATCGTAAGCATCTTGAACTCCTGTTTCAATAATATGAATGATTAGGGGGTGCATCCCGGCTTGGCTTTCTGCCTTGCCGTTTGTCTGCATCCCCGGCATGAGTGGTATTCTGCGCGCCCTGCGGCTTGGTTTTGGCGCTATATTTTGATGACTTCGTTCAAATTATTTGAATACCTTCACTTGCCGCCATTCCATGCAGCCCATCACCCCTGAACTCCTTGTCCTGGTCGACGCGATCGCGCGCCACGGCAGCTTTGCCAAGGCGGCGCGCGAACTGGGCAAGGTGCCCTCCGCCGTCACCTATTCCATCCGCAAGCTCGAAGACGGGCTGGACGTGCTGCTGTTCGACCGCTCCGGACATCGCGCACTGCTGACCCCCGCGGGCGAGGCGCTGCTCAAGGACGGGCGGCATCTGTTGCAGTCGCTGGACGAGCTGGCCAGCCGGGTCAAGCGCATCGCCACGGGCTGGGAAGTGCAGCTGCGCATCGCCGTCAGCGCCGTGATTCCGTGGCGCCCCATCTACGACCTGATCGACGAATTCCATGCGGTGGGCAGCGCCACCACGCTGCGCTTTTCCACCGAGGTCCTGAGCGGCAATTGGGATGCCTTGACGTCCGGCCGCGCCGACCTGGTGATCGGCGCGGGCGCGGCGGGCGAACCCACGGGCCCTTACCGCTCGCAGGCGATCGGCGTGATGCAGTTCGGGTTCTGCGTGGCGGCGAACCACCCGCTGGCCTCGCTTCCCCAGCCGCTCAGCCGCGCGGACATCACGCGCTACTGTGCCGTGGTGATTGCCGATACCTCGCGCAACCTGCCCGTGCAGTCGCGCGGCATTCTGTCAGAGCAGCCGACGCTGGTGATGCCGTCGATGCAGGCCAAGATCGACGCGCAGGTGCGCGGCCTAGGCTGCGGTTATCTGCCGCTGACGCTGGCCGCGCCTTACCTGGCGCAGGGATTGCTGGTGGTGTGCGAAACGGATGAAGGCATGTCCCTGACGGAACACGTGGCGTACGCCTGGCGGGCAGAGCCGCCGGGCGAAGCCATGAAGTGGTGGCTGCAGAAACTGAAGTCGCCGCGCCTGTGCGAGAGCCTGCTCGGGATGTAGGCCCGCCCCGGGGGACTATTCGTCTTCGATACCCAGCTCGCGCAGCTTGCGCGTGATGGTGTTGCGCCCGATTCCCAACCGCGATGCGGCTTCGACGCGGCGGCCGCGGCTGGCATCCAGCGCGCTTTGCAGCAGGATCTTCTCGAACTGGCGCGTCAGCGTCGCCATGACCGCCGGCTCACCGCGCTCCAGCCGGTACTGCGCATCGCGCAGCAGCGAATCCTGCCAGTTGCGCGGCGCGCCGTCCTCTGCCGGTTCGGACGAATAAGCGCTGGCCTGCACGACCGTGCCCACGCCCGCCACCGTCACGGGAGGCCGCGATGGCGCAAGGCCTGCCTGCGGCTGGTGCTCCATGGCCCGGATCTCGGGCGGCAGGTCGGCGCGGTCGACCGTCTGGCCGGGCGCCATCACTGTCAGCCAATGGCAGAAGTTCTCAAGCTGGCGCACGTTGCCGGGGAAGTCGAACTTGGTCAGCACGGCCAGCGCCTCGGGCGTCAACCGCTTGACGGGCACACCCAGCGTGCGCGCGCTAGCGGTCAGGAAATGCTGCGCCAGCGCGGGAATGTCCTCGACCCGCTCGCGCAGCGGCGGCAGCCGCAGCCGGATCACGTTCAGGCGGTGAAACAGGTCTTCGCGAAACAGGCCCTGCTCGACCCGCTGCTCCAGCGGCTGGTGCGTGGCGGCCACGATGCGCACGTCCACGCGTACGGGCTGGGCGCCGCCGACACGGTAAAAGCTGCCCTCGGCCAGCACGCGCAACAGACGCGTCTGCAGCTCGATCGGCATGTCGCCGATTTCGTCCAGGAACAGCGTGCCGCCGTGCGCCTCTTCAAAGCGGCCGCGGCGCAGATTATTGGCGCCGGTGAACGCGCCGCGCTCGTGGCCAAACAGTTCAGCCTCCAGCAGGTCGCGCGGGATGGCCGCCGCGTTCAGCGCCACAAACGGTCCGCTGGCGCGCACGCCGTGGCCGTGCAGCGCGCGGGCCACCAGTTCCTTGCCCGTGCCGGATTCGCCGGTGATCAGGACGGTGACCTTGGACTGCGCCAGCCGGCCGATCGCGCGAAAGACTTCCTGCATGGCGGTGGACGACGATTGCGTCATCATCCAGCGCTCGTTGTTCTGTGCGGCTTCCCCCTGCCCGTCCGGGCTTTCCGGCTGGGTCGATTCCTGCATGGCACGCTGGATCAGCGCGACGGCCTCGTTCACGTCGAACGGCTTGGCCAGGTAATCGAACGCGCCGCCCTGGAAGGCGGAGACCGTGCTGTCCAGGTCGGCAAACGCGGTCATCACGATGACCGGCAGGCCAGGATGCCGCTCCTTCAGTTGGCGCAACAGCTCGAGGCCGTTGCCGCCGGGCATGCGGATATCGGACACCAGCGCCACGGGCGTCTCACGCGAAAGCGCCTCGAGCACGTCGGCCGATTGGGAAAAACTGCGGGTGGTGACGCCAGCGCGGGCCAGGGCCTTTTCGAGGACCCAGCGGATGGCCTGGTCGTCGTCGACGATCCATACGGGTTTCATCAGTTTGCGGGCTCCATCGGGAGGACCAGGCGAAACTCGGTGCGCCCCGGTCGGGATTCAAATTCGATGATGCCGCCGTGCTGTTGCACGAAGTCCTGCGCCAGGCTCAAGCCCAGGCCGGTGCCGCCAGCCCTGGCTGTGACCAGCGGGTGGAAGATGCGGTCACGGATGTGGTCCGGCACGCCCGGACCGTTGTCGATGATGGACAGCACGAGCGCCAGGCGGTGCTGCCGATGCGCCAGCATGACCTGCCGCGCAACGCGGGTGCGCAGCGTCACCACGCCGGGTTCGGTCTGCGGGCCTTGCGGGCGCGCCACCAGTTCCTGCGCGGCATTGCGCGCCACGTTGAGCACGGCCTGCATCAGGCGGGCGGCGTCGCCCTTCAGGTCCGGCACCGAAGCGTCGTAGTCGCGCTGGATCGTGACGTCGTTGCGGAATTCGGCCTGGATCAGCGCGCAGACGCGCTCGCAGATTTCATGGATGTTCACCGGCCGCGCATTGAGCGGCACACGTTGCGGGCCGCTCAGGCGGTCCACCAGGGCCTGCAGGCGGTCGGCTTCGGAAATGATGACCTGGGTGTATTCGGCCAGGGCTGCGCTGGGCAGCTCGGCTTCCAGCAGTTGCGCGGCGCCGCGCAGTCCGCCCAGGGGATTCTTGACTTCATGCGCGAGGTTGCGCAGCAATTCGCGGTGGGCTTCGATCTCGTCCACCAGCCGGTGGTTGCGGTCGGCCAGCACGCGTTGCTCGATTTCGCGGGTCTCGATCAGCACCGGCCAACGCTGGCCGGTCAGTCCCACGGTGGTCACCGCAACTTCCACGGATTCGGCGGCGCGGCGCAACGAGGCCAGTTGCCTCACGTCGGCGTACCTGCCGCCCGCGGCGCGGTCGATGGATGACTGGATATTTTCAGGGTTGTCGAACAGAGTGGCGGCGGAATGCCCGCCCAGTTGCTTGCGCGATCGGCCGAACAGGTCCTCGGCGGCTGCGTTGGCGTATTCGATGTGGCCGCGCTCGTTGACCAGGAAAACTGACGTGGCTAGCAGATCGAGAGCTTCAACATTCATTTTCAACGTACCCGAATGGACAGGGGAAAGCGGAACGCGTCCGCGACGGGCGCGCCTGCCCGGCGCCCTGCCCGCCGGCGCGGGGCCGGGCGGGCAATTCGTCGGGGGGCTACCTGGTGGTGCGCGTGGTGTGGGCAAAGTTTCTGCCTACCTCATCGCGCGCCCCCCAGCCACGGCCTCACACCATCAGAGGCTGTAGTACATGTCGAATTCGACCGGGTGCGTCGTCATGCGCAGACGCGTCACATCGGCCATCTTCAGGTCGATGTAGGCGTTGAGCATGTCGTTGCTGAACACGCCGCCACGGGTCAGGAACTCGCGATCCTTGTCCAGGGACTCCAGCGCTTCTTCCAGCGAGGCGCAGACGGTCGGGATCTTCGCGTCTTCTTCCGGCGGCAGGTCGTACAGGTTCTTGTCGGCCGGATCGCCCGGGTGGATCTTGTTCTGGACGCCGTCCAGGCCGGCCATCATCAGGGCCGAGAAGGCCAGGTACGGGTTGGCCAGGGGGTCCGGGAAGCGCGCTTCGACGCGGCGGCCCTTCGGGTTGCCGACGTACGGAATGCGGATCGAAGCCGAACGGTTGCGGGCCGAGTAGGCCAGCTTCACGGGCGCTTCGAAGTGCGGGACCAGACGCTTGTACGAGTTCGTGCCCGGGTTGGTGATGGCGTTCAGGGCCTTCGCGTGCTTGATGATGCCGCCGATGTAGTACAGGGCGAACTCGGACAGACCGGCGTAGCCGTTGCCCGCGAACAGGTTCTGGCCGTCCTTCCAGATGGACTGGTGGACGTGCATGCCGGAACCGTTGTCGCCAACGATGGGCTTGGGCATGAAGGTGGCGGTCTTGCCGTAGGCGTGGGCCACGTTGTGCACGACGTACTTGACGATCTGGGTCCAGTCGGCGCGCTGCACCAGGGTGCTGAACTTGGTGCCGATTTCGAGCTGGCCGGGGGCAGCCACTTCGTGGTGGTGCACTTCAACCGGCACGCCCATCTGTTCCATCAGCAGGCACATTTCGGAACGCATGTCCTGGAACGAGTCGACCGGCGGAACGGGGAAGTAGCCGCCCTTCACGCCCGGACGGTGGCCGGTGTTGCCGCCTTCGAATTCCAGGCCGGTGGACCACGGCGCTTCTTCGGACTTGATCTTGACGAACGTGCCCGACATGTCGGTGTTCCAGGTCACACCGTCGAACACGAAGAATTCGGGTTCCGGACCGAAGTAGGCGGTGTCGCCCAGGCCGGAGGACTTCAGGTAGGCTTCGGCGCGCTTGGCCAGCGAACGCGGGTCGCGGTCATAGCCCTTCAGGTCCGACGGTTCGACCACGTCGCACGACAGGATCAGCGTCGGCTCTTCGCGGAACGGATCCAGGTTGGCGGTGGCGCAGTCAGGGATGAGGAGCATGTCAGAGGCTTCGATGCCCTTCCAGCCCGGGATCGACGAACCGTCGAAAGCCTGCCCGCTTTCCAGCTTGTCTTCATCGATCGCAGTGGTGGGCACGGAAACGTGGTGCTCACGGCCAACCGTATCGGTAAAGCGGAAATCCACGAATTTCACTTCGTTATCGGCGATCTGTTTCAGGACGTCTTTCGGGCTTGCCATGTCATCTCCATTAGATAAAAGGGTCGAGGGCTTTGCCCGTCGACTGGCATAAAAGAGGGAAGCAATAAGCGTGCCAGGTTTAGCCCCGGTATTCCCGGGGGAGGCATGTCAGGCTTGAGGGAATGTAGCACCATCGTGGTGCAAAAGGTGGGGCATGACCGCCCCACCTTGGTGCGTGCACCTTACAGGAACATTTCCTGAAGGTCATTGAGGAAGCGCCAGCCCAGAGACGTCGCGCGCAGGCGCGTGGGGTCGGCGTCGAGCAGGCCCCGTTTCGAGGCTGCCTCCAATTGGTGCGCAATGACGGCAAGCGACAAACCGGTGCGTTCGTTGAACGCCGTGGCAGCCACGCCGTCTTTCAGGCGCAAGGCGTTGAGCATGAACTCGAACGGCAGCTCGTCCGGACCGACCTGGCGGCTCTCGGCCAGATGGCTCCCGTCGCGCGCCATGGCGGCCTGCATCCAGGAATCCGGACCACGAAGACGCGCCTCGCGCACGATGCGGTCGTGAAACGACAGCTTGCCGTGCGCGCCGGGGCCAATGCCCAGGTAGTCGCCGAATTCCCAGTAATTCATGTTGTGGCGGCTGCGGGCGCCCGGCTTGGCGTACGCCGACACCTCGTAGCGCGCCAGACCCGCCGCGGCCAGCTCGGCTTCCACCGCGTCCTGCATGGCAGCGCTGGTGTCGTCGTCGGGCAGGTCTTCGGGTGGAAACTTCGCGAAGACCGTGTTCGGTTCCATCGTCAGGTGATACAGCGACAGGTGCTCGGTGCCGAACGAAATCGCCTGACGCAGATCGGCCGTACAGGCTTCCAGCGTCTGCCCAGGCAAGGCGAACATCATGTCCAGGTTGACCCGGGCCGCCGCCTGTTGCGCCATGTCGATGGCCGCGCGCGCCTGCGCGGCATCGTGGATGCGGCCCAGCTTCTTCAACTGCGCATCGTCAAAGCTCTGGATGCCCAGCGAAAACCGCGTCACGCCGCTGGCCGCGTAGTCGCGGAAACGGCCCGCCTCGGCCGTGCCGGGATTGGCCTCCATCGTGATCTCGGCGTCCGGCCACAGATTCAGATAAGCCCGCAGCATCGCCAGCAGCTCGTCCAGGCCAGCGGCCGACAGCAGGCTGGGCGTGCCGCCGCCGATGAAGACGGAAATCACCTGACGGCCCCAGATGGACGGCAATGACTGTTCCAGATCGCTGCGCAGCGCATCCAGATAGGCGCGTTCGGGAATCTCGCCAGGCGCCGCATGCGAGTTGAAGTCGCAATACGGGCACTTGCGCACGCACCACGGCACGTGGACGTAGACCGACAGCGGCGGCAGGCTGGTCAGCGTGGCGCCGGCGGGAACAACGAGGCGCGACTTGGTCGCGCCCATGTCGTTGCGGATGGGAATGGTGATGGACATGCAAAAAATTCCTGGCGCCTTGGCGGCGCCGTGGTCAAGCGTGGCTCAGCTTGCTGAGCAGCTCGCGCAGCGCGCGGGCGCGATGGCTGACCCGGTTCTTTTCGTCGGGATCCAGCGACGCGGCGGTCAGCGCCATGTCGGGCAGGTAGAAGTGCGGATCGTAGCCAAATCCGTTGGCGCCTTCAGCTACGTCGATGATCTCGCCGTGCCACAGGCCTTCGCCGATCAGCGGACGCGGGTCGTTCTCGGAACGCACCAACGCCAGCACAGCGACATACCAGGCGCTGCGGTCGGCGACGGACGCCAGGTTGCGCACCAGCAACGCGTTGTTGGCCGCATCGGACTTTTCGCCGCCGTGCATCTTGGCATAGCGCGCCGAATATACGCCGGGCGCGCCGTCCAGCGAGGCCACGCACAGGCCGGAGTCGTCCGCCAGGGCCGGCAGCCCGGTCAGGCGGCTGGCATGGCGCGCCTTGGCCAACGCGTTTTCGACGAAGGTGACGTGCGGCTCTTCGGCTTCCGGCACGCCGAGGTCGCCCTGCGGCACCAGCTCGATGCCCAGCGGCGCGAACAAGGCGGAGAACTCGCGCAGCTTGCCGGCATTGTTGGAGGCCAGGACAACGCGGCGCAGGGAGTCGGGAATCTTGGGGGAAGTCATAGAGCGGATTGTATAGGGCCGGGCCGGTCGCAGGCCGGCTTCCCACAATATTGGCGCGGGTACCACCAACGTGTGAATTCGTTGTTGACACTTTTGTAACAGCGACTGAAGATTGCACGACACGATTTGTCGCAACAACGCAGACATATTTTGTTGTCAATATGACCTATCTTGTCACTGATCGTATCTCAATGCCCCGGCGATGAACTCCATTCACGCTTTGCCACGGCCGGCTGCGGCCCGTGCTCCCCGCAATTCCCCTGACGGAGTGTCCGCCCACGCCAGTCTGGCTGGCATCCTGCGCGAAAGATTGTTGCGGCCGCGCTTTCAACCGGTGGTCGACCTCTCGCACAGCCGCATCTACGGCCACGAAAGCCTGATCCGTGGCCCCGCCGACACCCCCTTGCACTTTCCCGACGCCTTGTTCGCCGAAGCGCGCCGGCAGGGGCTGCACCCGCAGCTTGAACTGGCCAGCTTCCGCGCGGGCGCGCGCGGGTTTGAACAGAACGACGCCTGCGGCAAGCTGTTCCTGAACCTGTCTGGCTCTGCCCTGCTCCATTACTGGACGCTCTGGGGCCACGACATGCCCAGCCGGCTGCTCAAGGACTGCGCGCTGGAGCCCGCCAGCATCGTCGTGGAACTGACCGAACAGGATCCGCTGTCGGACCGCATGGCCGAACTGCACAACGCCTTTGCCTGTCTGCGCGAGGCCGGCATGCGCATCGCGCTCGACGATTACGGCGTCGGCAATTCCAACCTGCAGCTCTGGGCCGAAACCCAGCCCGAGCTGGTCAAGATCGACCGGTATTTCTTTGACGGCATCGGCCACGACGAGCGCAAGCAGAACATGGTGCGCGCCATCCTGAAGGTGGCGCAACACCTGGGCACGTCGATCATCGCCGAAGGCATCGAAACCGCCGAGGATCTGGCCGTCGTGCGCGAGCTGGATATCCGCTACGCGCAGGGGTGGTTCCTGGGCATGCCCGACGAAACGCTGCTGACCGAGCTGACGCCGCCGCTGCGCGATTCACTGCGCTCGCGCACGTCGGCGCCGGTATCGCAGCGCGCCGCCGGCGGCACCGCCGTCAGCCTGCGGGTCGAGGCGCCGGCCGCCCTCTTGACCAAGCACACCAACGATGACGTGCATCGTCTCTTCATCGAGCACAAGAACCTGCACGCCGTGGCGGTCGTCGACGCCGACAACCGGCCGGTCGGCATCATCAACCGGCGGGACTTTTCCGAACACTACGCCCAGCGCTACACGCGCGAGCTCTTCGGCCGCGACGCCTGCTCGACCTTCATGAACGCCGAACCGGTGCTGGTGGACGTAAATGTGTCCATCGACCAGCTGAGCCACGTGCTGATTTCCGAAGACCAGCGCTACCTGATGGACGGGCTCATCATCACGCGCGACGGCCGCTACGACGGCCTGGCCACGGGCGAAACCCTGGTGCGCTCGGTGACCGAGATGCGCATCGAGGCGGCGCGCTACGCCAATCCGTTGACGTCCCTGCCCGGCAACATCCCCATCAGCCGGCACATCGCCACACTGCTGGAAGACGCCGCGGACTTCACGATCTGCTATGGCGACCTGAACAATTTCAAGCCCTTCAACGACGTCTACGGCTACTGGCGCGGCGACGACATGATCATGCTGACCGCCGACGTCATCAAGCGTCACTGCGATCCGCAGCGCGATTTCGTCGGGCATGTGGGCGGCGACGACTTCGTGGTGCTGCTGCGCAGCCCGGACTGGATGGCGCGCATCGAGCGCATCATTGCCGAGTTCAACGAGGGCGCCATGTCCCTGTACGACGAGCAGGGCCGCCGCAACGGTGGCATCGAGGCCGAGGACCGTTACGGCGTGCCGCGCTTCTTTCCGTTCGTGACGCTGGGCGTGGGCGCCCTGACCGTCACGCCCTCGCTATGCGAGCGCATCCGCCCTGAGGACATCGCCTCGGCGGCCGCCCATGTCAAGCACAAGGTCAAGCACGGGAACCTGTCGCTCGTGGCCGAGCGCTACACAGGGGCCGTCCTGCCGGAGCTCGCCGGCTGAGGCCTCGCGCGCCGCTGCCTGCGCGCCCTGCGCAATCTGGAATTTGGCCACGGCCCGGCGCAGTCCTTGCGCCTGAGCTTCCAGCGCCGCCGCGGCAGCCGCCGTCTCTTCGACCATGGCGGCCGTTTCCTGCGTGGATCGCTCGATATCGGCCACCGCGTCGTTCACCGACGCAATGCCGGCCGCCTGTTCGGCGGCGGCGCTGGAAATCTCGGCCACGATCTGTGTCACGCGGTCCACGGAAGCCACCATGTCGCGCATGGTGTCGCCCGCCAGATTCACATGACGCACGCCGGCATCCACGCGCGCGGCCGAGTCTTCGATCAGCCCCTTGATCTCGCGCGCCGCCTGGGCACTGCGCTGCGCGAGCGACCGCACTTCGCCCGCCACCACGGCAAAGCCCTTGCCCTGCTCGCCCGCACGGGCCGCTTCCACGGCGGCATTGAGCGCGAGGATGTTCGTCTGGAACGCGATGCTGTCCACCACGCCAACGATCTCGCCAATGCGCCGCGCGCTGTCGGCGATGCCCTGCATGCTGTGCACGACTTCATCGACGGCCTGGCCGCCGCGCTGCGCCAATTGCGTGGCGCTGACCGCCTGACGGCTGGCCAGGTCCGCATTGCCGGCGGTCATCTGGACGGTGTGCGCCAACTGCGTCATGTTGGCCGCCGCTTCCTGCAGCGAGCCTGCCTGCCGGGCCGCGCGGTCCGACATGTCCGCGCCGCCAGCAGCGATTTCGCCCGACCCGGTATGGATTTCCTCCACGCCCAGCCGCACCGACGCCACCGCGGCCGACAGTCCCGTCTGCATGCGGCGCATGGCCGAATACAGCACGCCGATCTCGTTGTCGCCACGCTGCGTGATCACGCGCGTCAGATCGCCGTCCGCGATACGGTCGAAGTGCGCCCCCGCCTCGTTCAGCGGCCGCACGATGCTGCGGCGGAACCCCAGCCGGATCAGGATGGCCGCCACCAGGACGAAACCCAGCATGGCCGCCGCCACCACGATCACGCGTTCCAGGGTACGGCTTGCGCTGGCCACCGCTTGCTGCCCGTGTTCGCGGGCGTAAGCCTGGTAGGTCTCCACCTGCTTGACATAGCCCGCGCCGCTGGCGGGCAGCGCCTTATCCGTCAGCCGGTTGACCTCGATGCCGTTCCAGCCCAGGATCGCCTTGCTCATCGGCGCCAGCGTCTGGTCCGCGAAGGCGGCATAGGCGGTCAACACCTGCGCGAACAGCGGCGCGCCCTGCGCACTGTCGTCAGGGTTGGCGCGCAGACGCGCAAGGCTCGTGGCCGCCTGCTTGAGCAGCGCATCGGCCTGCGCCAGCGAGGTATTGCGCGCTTCCTCCAGCCCGCCTTCCATCGCCGTCTTGGCGTCCGTCAGCGCCGCACGCGCCTGGAACAGCCGGCTGGTCATGTCGGCAAGATCGCTCGCCCTTTCGATGCTTCCCCGGCCCAGGGCCTCGATATCCGCGCGGTTGTCACGCAAGACCGTGATGCCCGCCGCCGCAGCGACGGCGAACAGCACGACGAACAACGCAAGAATGGCCGACAGCGCCGTCGTGACCTTCAGATTTTTCCGCATATCCATCCGTGTATAGCCTGAGCCGCCTTTCGCGGCAGTGCCATGGATTATGGAGATGCAGTTTGGCAATTTCTTGACACAACTCGGCGAGGACATGACGCACGGCCGTCATGAAGGTGCGCTTTTGCGTTCAGGAACCCCGTATTAATGATTTGTGAATTGGCACGTGCTCGCCCTTGCGGCACATTCGACCCTGTACCGATCCAATCCTTCAAACAGAACAGTCAGCCAAATGCACCAAGCCTCCCACGCCTACCAGGACATCCGCGAAGCCGTGCGCGACCTCTGCGCGCAGTTTCCCTCCGAATATTTCCGCAAGGTCGACGAAGAACGCGGCTACCCCGAGGACTTCGTCCGCGCCCTTACCGAAGCCGGCTGGCTGGCAGCGCTGATCCCGCAGGAATATGGCGGCTCGGGCCTGGGCCTGACCGAAGCCTCGGTCATCATGGAAGAAATCAACCGCAGCGGCGGCAACTCCGGCGCCTGCCACGGCCAGATGTACAACATGGGCACGCTGCTGCGCCACGGCTCCGAAGCCCAGAAGCGCGAATACCTGCCCCGCATCGCCGCCGGCGAGCTGCGCCTGCAGTCGATGGGCGTCACCGAACCCACCACCGGCACCGACACCACCAAGATCAAGACCACCGCCGTCAAGCGCGGCGACCGCTATGTCATCAATGGGCAGAAGGTCTGGATTTCGCGCGTGCAGCACTCGGACCTGATGATCCTCCTGGCGCGCACCACGCCGCTCGACCAGGTCACGCGCAAGTCCGAGGGCATGTCGATCTTCCTGGTCGACCTGCACCACGCGGTCAAGCATGGCATGTCGATCCGCCCGATCCCCAACATGGTCAACCACGAGACCAACGAGCTCTTCTTCGACAACCTGGAAATCCCCGAAGAAAACCTGATCGGCGAAGAGGGTAAGGGTTTCAAGTACATCCTGGACGGCCTGAACGCCGAGCGCACGCTGATCGCCGCCGAGTGCATCGGCGACGGCTACTGGTTCGTCGACAAGGTCACCGCGTACGCCAAGGAACGCATGGTGTTCGGCCGCCCCATCGGCCAGAACCAGGGCGTGCAGTTCCCCATCGCGCGCGCGCACATCAACGTCGAAGCGGCCAGCCTGATGCGCTACGAGGCTTGCCGGCTGTTCGACGCCCACGAGCCCTGCGGCGCGCAGGCCAATATGGCCAAGCTGCTGGCCGCCGATGCGTCCTGGGAAGCCGCCAACGCCTGCCTGCAGTTTCATGGCGGTTTCGGCTTCGCCACCGAATACGACGTCGAGCGCAAGTTCCGTGAAACGCGCCTCTATCAGGTGGCGCCCATTTCGACCAACCTGATCCTGTCGTACGTCGCCGAACACATCCTGGGCCTGCCCCGCTCCTTCTGACACGCCACCTTCCGACATGACCGCAGACAAAGACACCCCGCACCTGAGCGCCGAACTTGCGGCCTTTGCCGCCAACCTGCGCTACGAAGACATCCCGGCCCCGGTGCTGCGCCGCGCGGAAGACCTGCTGCTCGACTGCCTGGCCTCCATCCTGGCCGGCGCGTCGGCCCGCGCAGTCCAGGTGATCGACCGCTATGCCGCCGCGATGGGTCCGGCGGACGGCCCCAGCGAAGTCCTGATTACCCGCCGCCGCACCACGCCGCTCTTTGCCGCGATGGTCAATGCGGCCGCCGCGCACGTGGTGGAACAGGACGACGTGCACAACGGCTCGGTCTTCCATCCCGCCGCCGTCGTGTTCCCCCCTGCCCTTGCAGTGGCACAGGCGCTGGGCGCTTCGGGCCGCGATCTGCTCACCGCCGCCGTGGCCGGCTACGAGGTCGGCATTCGGGTCGGTGAGTTCCTGGGCCGCTCGCACTACAAGATCTTCCACACGACCGGCACGGCGGGGACGCTGGCCGCTGCGGTCACCACCGGCCGGCTGCTCGGCCTGTCCCCGGAACAGATGCTGCACGCGCTGGGTTCGGCCGGCACGCAAGCTGCGGGCCTGTGGGAATTCCTGCGCGACGCCGCCGATTCCAAGCAGTTGCACACGGCCAAAGCGGCTGCGGACGGCATCACCGCCGCGTACCTCGCGCGCGAAGGTTTCACGGGTGCGCGCCACATCCTGGAAGGCCCGCAGGGCATGGCGGCCGGCATGTCCACAGACGCCGATCCCAGCCGCCTGTGCGACCGCCTGGGGCAGCGCTGGGCGCTGGCCGAAACCTCGTTCAAGTTCCATGCCTCGTGCCGCCACACCCATCCGGCCGCCGACGCGCTGCAGCAGGCGTTGCGCGACAACCACCTCACCGAGGACGACGTCGAACGCGTCGTGGCGCATGTCCATCAAGGCGCCATCGACGTCCTCGGGCCGGTCGTCAATCCGCAGACGGTGCACCAGTCCAAATTCTCGATGGGCACGGTGCTGGCATTGATCGCACGCCAGGGCCGCGCGGGCCTGGCTGAATTCGACGCGGGCCTGGACGACCCCGGCGTCGCCGCCTTCCGCGGCAAGGTGGAAATGGCGCTCGACGCGGAAGTCGACGGCGCTTATCCGCAACGCTGGATCGGCAAGGTCACGGTTTACACCCGCGACGGCCGCGTGCTGCATGGCCGCGTCGACGAACCCAAGGGCGACCCGGGCAACACGCTCAGCCGCCCTGAGATCGAAGACAAGACGCTCAGCTTGGGCCGCTACGCGGACGCGGCAACGGAAAAAGAACTGCGCGAATTGATTTCCACGATCTGGGGGCTGGAAAAAGTGGGCAAGGTGGAGGCGCTGTTGCCGAAGTAACTCGCGATTGCCTGCGACTTACGCACTAAAAAAGCCGCATCTGCGGCTTTTTTTGCGTTGTGGCTACGCGGCAGGTGTCTGACACCCTGCGGGCACATCCGTCAGCTGCCGGTTATCTCACAAGGGTGTCAGACACCGTGTTCAATGCCACGCCAGCCGCCCCCCAGATCACGCTGCAGGTGTCTGACACCCGCAGGCACGCCCGTCAAGTGCCCGCTATCTCACAAGGGTGTCAGACACCGTGTTCATTGCCGCGCCACCCGCCCGGCAGATCAAGCCAGCGCGGCGCGCTGCGCCTTCACCAGATTGGCAATACCGCCTTCGGCGAGCACCAGCATCCTGTCCAGCTCAGCCCGCGTGAACGTTGCGCCTTCACCGGTGCCCTGCACTTCCACGAAGGCGCCGCTGCCCGTCATGATGACGTTCACGTCGGCATCGCACGCCGAATCTTCCAGGTAGTCCAGGTCCAGCACCACCTGGCCGTTGACCAGGCCTACCGACACGGCAGCCACGGCGTCGCGAATCGGACTGACCGCCAGGTCGCCGCGCTTCATCAGCAGCCCGACCGCATCGGCCGCCGCCACCCAGGCACCGGTGATGCTGGCGCAACGCGTGCCGCCGTCGGCCTGCAGCACGTCGCAGTCCAGGTGCAGGGTGCGTTCGCCCAGTGCCTTCATGTCGAACACGGCGCGCAGGCTGCGGCCGATCAGGCGCTGGATCTCCTGCGTGCGGCCGCTCTGCTTGCCGCGCGCAGCCTCGCGATCGCCGCGCGTGTGCGTGGCCCGCGGCAACATGCCGTATTCAGCCGTTACCCAGCCTTCGCCCTTGCCCTTGAGAAAAGGCGGTACCTTGTCCAGGACGCTTGCCGTGCAAAGCACATGGGTGTCGCCTGCCTTCACCAGCACGGAGCCTTCGGCGTAACGCGTAAAGCCGCGCTCCAGGCTGAACGGTCGCAGTTGGTCGGCGGCGCGGCCCGACGGCCGGGCTTGGGTGGGGATGGTGGTCACAACAGGCTCCAGACTTGGCTTAGATTCGCGGCATTGTACGGGCAGGCGCCACCGGAAAATCACGCTTGGAGTATCCTGCCGCGATGTATCCGGTTGAAAACACAGACCCGCTGCCCAGGACCTGGGCGCCGCGGGCCCCGGCGCAACCGGCTTCCATTCCAAGAATCACCAGGACACGCACACCATGATCCGCAGCATGACCGCCTTCGGCAACGCCCGAGCAGACTTAGAACAAGGCACTCTCGCCATAGAACTGCGCAGCGTCAACAGCCGTTTTCTCGACCTGTATTTCCGCCTTCCCGATGAACTGCGCCACGTGGAAACGCCCCTGCGCGAACTGCTGACCGCGAATCTGGCCCGCGGCAAGGTCGAAATCCGCGTGTCCTTCACCCGTGCGGCCAATGCCGATCTGTCCAAGCTGGATCCCGCCTGGCTCGACAGCCTGGCCGAACAGCTCCAGGCCGCGCGCCGCATCATCCCGGACATCGCGTCCCCGCGTCTGGCGGAGTTGTTCAATTGGCCCGGCCAGCGCGGCAATGATGCGCTGGATCCGCAGATCTGGGGCGCCGCGTGCCTGCAGGCTGCCCAGCAGGCCCTGACCCAGCTTCAGGAAGGCCGCGAGCGCGAAGGCGAACGCCTCGCCGGCATGATGCGCGAATGCGCCGATGGCGTCGCGCGCGTCGTGGATATCGTGCAGGCGCATCTGCCGCAGTTGCTGGCCGACCACCGCGAGCGCCAGGCCGCCAAGCTGCGCGAAAGCGTCGAGTCCGCCTTCCCTGGCGGATTCACCCACATTTCCGGCGCGGAACTGTCCGAACGCCTGTCGCAGGAAGCCAACCTCTTTGCGCTGCGCATCGACGTAGCCGAGGAACTGTCGCGCCTGCGCTCGCACCTGGAAGAACTGCGTCACCTGCTGTCCGACGGCGGCGGCAAGCCCGCAGCAGGCAAGAAGAATGCCGGCAGCGCAGGCAAGCGGCTGGACTTCCTGTTCCAGGAAATGAACCGCGAAGCCAACACGCTGGGCTCCAAGGCGGGCAGCATGGAAGTCACCCGCGCCGCCATGGACCTGAAGCTGCTGATCGAGCAGATGCGCGAGCAGGCGCAGAACATCGAATAAGGGGCACGGGGGTTGCTACCCCCGCTTGATGCCCGCCGTTACCGGACCTCGCCCGCCGCCGGCTCGCCCCGCAGCGCCGAATCCAGATATTCGCTGCGGGCGCGAGCGTCCGGAAAGCGCATGTCGCGGTAGCTGACAAAGCGCGAACCGCGCGTCAGGCGGTAACCGGCCCAGATCAGCAAAAAGAGCGGAATGCCGATGTAGGTGGCGACCACGCCGCCCCACTGGATCTTGTCCTCCAGGAACGCCTGGTAGTTCTGGCCCAGCGTGATGATCAGGCACAGCACGAACGCAAAGATCGGACCAAAGGGAAAGAACGGGGACACGTACGGCAGATCCGCCAGGCTGTTGCCCTGCTTCACATACCCGCGGCGAAAGCGGTAATGGCTGATGGCGATGCCCAGCCACGCAATGAACCCGGTCATCCCCGACGTATTGAGCAGCCAGATATACACGTCGTTGGGGCTGAAGATGAAGGTGAAGAAGCACAGCGCCGCGACAACGGTGGTGGCCAGCAGCGCCCACAGGGGAACACCGCTGCGCGAGATACGACCGAAGATCCGCGGCGCCTTGCCTTCACGCGCCAGGCTGTAGAGCATGCGCGTGGCGGCGTACATGCCCGAATTACCGGCCGACAGCACCGAGGTCAGCACCACCGCGTTCATCACCGAGGCGGCGCCCAGCAGCCCCGCGCGTTCGAAGATCAGCGCGAACGGGCTGACGCTGATGTCCTCGACATCGTTGCGCAGCAGGTGCGGGTCGGTATAGGGAATCAAAAGGCCGATGACCAGGATGGCGGCCACGTAGAACAGCAGGATGCGCCAGAACACCTGACGCACGGCGCGCGGCAGATTGCGTGCCGGATCCTTGGATTCCCCCGCTGCGATGCCGATCAGTTCTGTGCCCTGGAACGAAAAGCCCACCACCATGGCGACGCCGATCAGCGCGGCAAAGCCGCCCGCGAACGGCGCGTCGCCCACGGTCCAGTTGGCCAGGCCGCCCGTCTCGCCGCCCCGGATGATGCCCAGCAGCATCATCACGCCCATGGCGACGAAGGCCAGCACGGCGATCACCTTGATCAACGCAAACCAGAACTCTGCCTCGCCGAAGCCGCGGGCGGACATGGCGTTCAGTCCGAAAGTGATGGCCAGGAACAGCGCACTCCAATAAAAGCCGGGTACGTCGGGGAACCAGTACGCCATGACGAGCTGCGCCGCGACCAGGTCGACGGCCACCGTAACCGCCCAGTTGTACCAATAGTTCCACCCCAGTGCGAAGCCGAAACCGTCTTCGACGTACCGCGCGCCATAGGTCGAGAACGAGCCGGACACGGGCATGGCAGCCGCGAGCTCGCCCAGGCTGGTCATCAGGAAATAGACCATGATGCCGATCAGCACGTAGCCCAGCAGCGCGCCGCCGGGGCCGGCCTTGGCGATGGTCGCGCCCGACGCCACGAATAGCCCGGTGCCGATCGACCCGCCCACCGCGATCATGGTCAGGTGGCGCGCCGACAGCGTGCGCCGCAATTCGGACGGCCTGTCCGCCTGCGCGTTGCGCGTGCCGCCTGAGCGACGATCATCGTGTTCCGATGGTGCCAAAATGCGTTCCTTCACGTCTGGATGGCGCTTGCGCAACGGTCCGCAAACGCCCTGGGATTACCGAGCAACGCGCGAGAATAGCGCAATCGGCCCCGACATGAAAAATGGCCGGGCGCCGGGGACGGATCCGCCCCCGAGGCCTCCCGGTGGCGGACGTTTTATTGAAACGCCGTTTCCATAAACGTGCGCAGCTTGCGCGAATGCAGCCGCTCGGGCGGCATGTCGCGCAGCCGTTCCAGCGCCCGGATGCCGATTTCCAGATGCTGGTTGACCTGGCGCCGGTAGAAGGCGCTAGCCATGCCTGGCAGTTTCAGTTCGCCATGCAGCGGCTTGTCGGACACGCACAGCAAGGTCCCATAAGGCACCCGGAAGCGAAAGCCGTTGGCCGCGATCGTGGCCGACTCCATGTCGAGCGCAATCGCGCGAGACTGCGCAAATCGCTCCACCAGATCGACGTGGTCGCGCAATTCCCAGTTGCGATTGTCGATCGTCGCCACGGTGCCCGTGCGCATGATGCGCTTCAGGTCCCAGCCGGACAGCCCGGCCACCTCTTCGACCGCCTGCTCCAGCGCCACCTGCACCTCCGCCAGCGCCGGCACGGGCACCCAGGTGGGCAGATCGTCGTCCAGCACGTGGTCCTCTCGGACGTAGCCATGCGCCAACACATAATCGCCCAGCCGCTGGGAGTCGCGCAGGCCCGCGCAATGGCCCAGCATCAGCCAGGCGTGCGGCCGCAGCACGGCGATGTGGTCGGTGATCGTCTTGGCATTCGACGGCCCGACACCGATGTTGACCAACGTGATGCCCGAATGATCACCGCGCACCAGGTGGTACGCCGGCATCTGCGGCAGGCGCACCGCCTGGGCCTCGTCGCCGGGACCGCTCTCGCCGCGGCGCGTGATGCGGTTGCCGGGCTCGACCAGCATTTCGTAGTCTTCGTTGCCGCTGACCATCAGGGCGCGGGCCCGGGCGCAGAACTCATCCACGTAGAACTGGTAGTTGGTGAACAGCACAAAATTCTGGAAATGCGTGGGCGCGGTCGAGGTGTAATGCTGCAGCCGGTGCAACGAATAATCCACGCGCTGCGCGGTAAAGGGTGCCAACGGCTTGGGTTCGCCGTCCTTGCCGCGCCACGATCCGTTGACGATGGCGTCGTCGGTGACCGCCAGGTCCGGCACGTCGAACAGGTCGCGCAGCGGCCGCTTGAGGGCCTCCAGGTGTTCGCCTTCCACGTAGGCGCCCTCGGGAAAGGCGAAATGCAGCGGTATCGGCGAATCGGACTCGCCCACTTCGACCGCCACCCGATGGTTCTGCAACAACTGGCCGATCTGCTCGATCAGGTAGTCGCGAAACAACGCCGGCTGCGTGATGGTGGTCTGGTAGTAACCCGGTTCGGCCACGTGGCCATAGGAAAGCCGGGTGTCGATGGGATCGTAGGTTTCCACGACGATGCGGATGGCCGGGTAGTAGGCGCGGAATCGCGCGCTGCCATTGCCCGAGCCCTTCAGGACCTCGCGGAATGCGGTACGCAGGAAAGCCGTATTGCGCGCATAGATTTCCGCCAGCCGGTCAACGGCGGACAGCGCGTCCTGGAAGGGTTCAAACGGCAGGGCCTCAGGCCGGTTCATGGACGACAAAGGGTGTACTGCGTTCATCATTGAGCTCTACTCCGCCTTCTTATCTGTCTTGGCTGCATCGACCGCGCGCGGCGGCAACACCGGGGGCCGATGCGGTCGATTATGCCCGAGGCGTTGGGCAATGAAATGTCATCCGGCACACCAGTGTGGGTATCGCGCTGGTTGCGTCGCAGAGACGCGATGCGCGGCTCCGCGGTTACGTGACGCGGTGGGCGGGCCGTAACAGCACGCCCGCGATAATGCTGCATTGCACTACAAATGTAATGAAACATTATTACACTATAATCTTGAGGCGTTTCTTGCTTTCCGCCTGTAAACCGCTCCCCTTTCCGCCGGCTTGCCTCCCAGGCAAAGCCATGCCGCCCACTCCGATTTCTGAAGTGACGTAATGACGCCGCCCACGCGAAAGTTTCGCTTTGCCCAATTCCGCACGCCCGCATTTCTGTCAGCGCCCCTGCTGGCCCTGACGCTCTCCTGGATTCCCGGCGCCGCTCAAGCATCGCTGGCCTCCGACCAAGCCCGCCCCACCCTCAGCGGCTTACGCCTCGCGCAAGAGCCCACCGTCCTGACGCTGCGCGAGCGCGTCGTGCAGGCCGGCCTGGAGGCTATCGGCACGCCCTATAGCTGGGGCGGCGATGACGCCGAGGGCTTCGATTGCAGCGGCCTCGTTCTGTATGTCTTCCGGGAAATCGCCGGCCTGGAGCTGCCGCGCACTGCGCGCGCCCAGCGCAGCGAAGGCAAGACCGTGTCCGCCAAGAAGGAACTGCGCCCCGGCGATCTGGTGTTCT
Source organism: Achromobacter sp. 1012554356 (assembly GCF_059760815.1). Taxonomy (NCBI): domain Bacteria; kingdom Pseudomonadati; phylum Pseudomonadota; class Betaproteobacteria; order Burkholderiales; family Alcaligenaceae; genus Achromobacter; species Achromobacter sp. 1012554356. The sequence goes on from NZ_JCBANC010000040.1 coordinate 42,153, forward strand.
TCGCCACGCGCGGACGCGGCGTCACCTCGCACGTCGGCATCTATATCGGCCAGAACAAGTTTGTCCATGCCCCGCGCCGCGGCACCAAGGTGCGCGTCGACGACATGAAGACCGCCTACTGGTCCAAGCGCTACCTGGGCGCTCGCGCGTACCTGGATACCCCGCCCAAACAGCTGCTGGCGCAGGCTTCGCGCTAAGCGCAAGGCTGGCGGACGGCGCCAGGCGGGCGCCAGGGGATAAACGTAAAAACGCCGGCACGCGGGTGCCGGCGGTTTCGTTCCTGAAAGAAGTGCTCAGCCTCGGCCAACGAACGGCATGTTGGTCGCCATGATCGTCATGAACTGCACGTTGGCGTCCAGCGGCAGACGGGACATGGCAGCCACGGCCTGCGCCACGTGCGCGACGTCCATGCGCGGCTCGACCTTGGTGCTGCCGTCGGCCTGCAGGATGCCGGCTGCCATGCGCTCGGTCATATCCGTGGCGGCGTTGCCGATGTCGATCTGGCCGCACGCAATGTTGTACGCCCGGCAATCCAGGGAGATCGACTTGGTCAGCCCGGTCACTGCGTGCTTGGTCGCGGTGTAGGCAATGGAAAACGGCCGCGGCGCGTGCGAGGAAATCGAACCGTTGTTGATGATGCGGCCGCCTCTCGGGTTCTGCGCCTTCATGATGCGGATCGCGGCCTGCGCGCACAGGAACATGCCCGTCAGGTTGGTGTCGACCACTTCACGCCACACGGCAACCGGCAATTCCTCGATCGGCACGGCCGGCGCGCCCCGGCCGGCATTGTTGAACAGCACGTCCAGGCGTCCGTATTCGCGCTGGGCGGTATCGAAGAGATCCCGGACTGCCTGCTCGTCCGATACGTCCGTGGGCACGACGAGCGCCCGCAGGCCATCTTCGCCCGCCGCCGTCCGGGTGGCTTCCAGCGGCTCTCGCCGGCGGCCCGCCAGCACGACGCGGTAGCCCTGCGCCAGGAGCTCCAGCGCGACTGCGCGGCCTATGCCGGTGCCGGCGCCCGTGACCAGGGCGACGCGGGGCGGATCGATCTCGTTCGTGTTCATCGGATTCTCCGTCTTATGAATGCGCGAAATCCTACCCGAATCGTCTTACGGATGCTGCAAGCGAAGGTTCCAAGCCCGACACACTTTCAACATTCCCGCCAAAGGGATGACCCTCGCGCCGTTTCGCACCCAATGCCCCGTTGCGCCAGCGCAGATTCACCAGCCCGCGGCGCGCGCGGCCAACCGCGCGATTTGCTATTCTTCGAGTCTCAGCATCACACGCCGGTCACATTCATTCATGCACGCCACTCCCGGAAACGTCTTCATGGTCGTCGCGCCCAGCGGCGCCGGCAAGTCCAGCCTTGTAAAGGCCCTGCTTGCCCAGGACTCCTCCATCCTGCTTTCCATTTCCTGCACCACCCGCGCACCCCGCCCCGGCGAAGAAGACGGCCGCGAATACCGGTTTGTGTCGATCGACGATTTCAAGCAGATGCGCGAAGCGCAGAACCTGCTGGAATGGGCCGAGGTCCACGGCAATTTCTATGGCACGCCGCGCGACCGCATCGACGAAGCCACCAGCCAGGGACGTGACGTGCTACTGGAAATCGACTGGCAAGGCGCGCGCCAGGTGAAGCAGCGTTTTCCGCGCGCGATCGGCATTTTCGTGCTGCCGCCGTCCATCGACGAACTCGAAAGCCGGCTCAAGGCGCGCGGACAGGATGCGCCGCAAGTCATCGCCCGCCGCCTGATGGCCGCGGGCGGCGAAATCGCCCACGCGCCTGAATGCGAATATGTTATTATTAATCAAGAATTTAGCGTAGCCCTGTCGGAGCTGACCCAAATCGTCAGCGCTGCTCGGCTGCGTTTTTCGTCTCAGGCCGCCCGTCACGCCGAGTTGTTTGCGCAACTGGGCATCCCGGCCGAACACTGAGCCGAACGCATTCTCCCCATCATCCATCAGCACCAGGTGTCCTAATGGCTCGCATCACTGTCGAAGACTGTCTGAATCAAATCCCCAACCGTTTCAAGCTCACGCTGGCCGCGACGTATCGCGCCCGTGAATTGGCGCAAGGCCACGCCCCGCGCCTGGACAGCAAAGACAAGCCCACGGTCACGGCACTGCGCGAAATCGCTGGCGGACTCACCGGCGTGGAAATGCTGCGTAAAGTTCCCACCTGATACGCGCCGGGGGGCTGCAAGCATGGCTTTTCCCGGGCTGAAGTACGCTTCATCTGGTCTGCTTGCCGCCCTGCGTGCCGGCTCCCGTCTCGGGCGCCGCACGGGCAAGAAAGACAAGAATTCCCCCACGCCACCGTCCGTCGCCGCGCAAGAAGCGGCGGACGCGACCGGATCCCCGGTCGCCTCGCTGGCGCCGCTGACCGAAATCATCGGCAGCTATCTCGACAAGAACGATGTAGAGCGCGTGCGCGAAGCCTATCGCTTTGCGGACCAGGCGCACTTGGGCCAGTTCCGCGCCAGCGGCTCGCCCTACATCTCTCATCCCATCGCCGTCACCGAAATCTGCGCGGGCTGGAAGCTCGACGTCAACGCGCTGTCTGCCGCCCTGCTGCACGACGTGATGGAAGATCAGGGCATCGCCAAGCACGAGCTGGCCGAGAAATTCGGACCTGAAGTCGCCGAGCTGGTCGATGGCCTGTCCAAACTGGACCGCCTGGACTTCGCCACCAAGGCCGAGCAACAGGCCGAGAGCTTCCGCAAGATGCTGCTGGCGATGGCGCGCGACGTGCGCGTCATCCTCATCAAGCTGGCCGACCGCCTGCACAACATGCGCACGCTGGACGCGGTCAATCCCGAAAAGCGCCGCCGCATCGCCCGCGAAACGCTGGACATCTATGCGCCGATCGCGCATCGGCTGGGCCTGAACCTGCTGTTCCGCGAGCTGCAGGACCTGTGCTTTGCCGCGATGCACCCGAACCGCTACCAGGTCCTGTACAAGGCCGTCCTGGCGGCGCGCGGCAACCGCCGCGAAGTCATCACCAAGATCGCCGACTCCGTGCGGGCCGCCCTGCCCGCCGCTGGCATCGAGGCCGAAGTCAGCGGCCGCGAAAAGACCCTGTTCGGCATCTATCACAAGATGGTCGACCAGAAAAAGTCCTTCTCGGACGTGCTGGACATCTACGGCTTTCGCGTCGTGGTCCACACGCTGCCCGAGTGCTATCTGGCGCTGGGCACGCTGCATCAGCTCTTCCGTCCGGTGCCCGGCAAGTTCAAGGACTACATCGCCATCCCGAAGGTGAACGGCTATCAGTCCCTGCACACGACGCTGGTTGGCCCGTACGGCACGCCGGTGGAGTTCCAGTTCCGCACGCGCGACATGCACCACGTCGCCGAGGAAGGCGTTGCCTCGCACTGGCTGTACAAGGGTGCGGACCTGACGCTCAATGACCTGCAAAAACGCACGCACCAGTGGCTGCAATCGCTGCTGGACATCCAGAGCCAGACCGGCGATTCCGGCGAATTCCTCGAGCACGTCAAGGTCGACCTGTTCCCGGACGCCGTCTACGTGTTCACGCCGCGCGGCAAGATCATTTCGCTGCCCCGCGGCGCCACGCCGGTCGACTTTGCCTACGCGATCCACACCGACATCGGCAACCAGGCCGTCGCGGCCAAGGTCAATGGCGAGTTCGTGCCGCTGCGCACCGAACTGAGCAGCGGCGACACCGTGGAAATCGTCACGTCGCCGGCCTCGCGCCCCAATGCGCAATGGCTGAATTACGTGCGCACCGGCCGGGCGCGTTCTGAAATCCGCCACTACCTGCGCACCGTCAAGTACGAAGAGTCGGTGGCTTTCGGCGAACGGTTGCTGGCCCAGGCAATGCAGGAGCTGCATATGCCCCTGCCCGCCACCGACGACCCGGGCTGGCAGAAGCTGGCGCGCAGTACCGGCGCCAGTTCGCGCGAGGAAATCCTGGCCGACATCGGGCTGGGCAAGCGGCTTGCCGCGGTGGTGGCCCGCCGCTTCGCACCGGAACACCAGCTTGTCGCCACCACGGCCGCCGCGGTGGACGAACTGACCTCTGCGCGCAGCGCGCCCATCCTGATCCAGGGCAACGAAGGCCAGGCGGTGCAACTTGCGCCCTGCTGCGGTCCGCTGCCCGGCGATCCCATCGTGGCCGGAATGCGCATGGGCCATGGACTGGTGGTGCACACGGCGGATTGCCCCGTCGCGTTGCGCCAGCGCCTGCGCGAGCCGGAGCGCTGGATCAACGTGGGTTGGGACGCGCAGACAGCCAAACACCTGGCGACGCGCCTGGACATCGTCACGCGCAACGAGCGCGGTGTGCTGGGGCGGTTGGCGGCGGAAGTCACGGCCGCCGACGCGAACATCGTGCACGTCACGATGCACGACGACGCCGTGTCCACCGTGTCGCTGCACCTGACCATCCAGGTCGACAGCCGCAAGCATCTGGCCCAGGTCATCCGCGCCATCCGGCACGTGCCGCAGGTGCAGAAGATCGTCCGCGTGAAGGGCTGAGGGCCTCCTTCCGCGCACACAGAAAAGGCGTCCGGCCACAAGCCGGACGCCTTTTTCACGTCAGGTCACGTGCTGCAGAAAGTCCTTCAGGCGCTGGCTGGGCGGATTGCTCAGCAGCTCTTCGGGCGGCCCGTCGTGAGCAATCTTGCCGGCATCGATGAAGATCAGACGGCTGCCAACCTTGCGCGCGAATTCCATTTCGTGCGTGACGACCACCATCGTCATTCCCTCCTCGGCCAGGTCGCGCATGACCTTCAGCACTTCGTGGCGCAGTTCGGGATCCAGCGCGGAGGTGGGCTCGTCGAACAGCATCAGCTTGGGCATGATCGCCAGCGCACGGGCAATCGCAACGCGCTGCTGCTGGCCCCCGGAAAGCTCCGAAGGATAGTGATTCATGCGTTCGGCAAGGCCCACCTTGGCCAGCAGGCTTTCGGCAAGCTGGCGCGCCTCGGCGCGGCCTTGGCCCCGCGTGTGGACGGGGCCGAACATGACGTTCTCCAGCGCCGTCATCTGCGGGAACAGATTGAACTGCTGGAACACCATGCCGGCCTCGCGCCGGATCTCGCGTATCGTCGCCGCGTCGCCCTTCACGCTGAGGCCATCGACCAGCAGATCGCCGTCGTTGATCGTTTCCAGCACGTTGATGCAGCGCAGGAAGGTGGACTTGCCGGAGCCCGACGGCCCGACCACCACCACGACTTCACCGGCGTCGATATTGAGCGAGATGCCGTTGAGCACCGTCGAGTCGCCAAAGCGTTTGGTGACGTTATGAAATTCAACCATGCTCATATGATGCGCATCCTCTTTTCGACCAGATGCAGGGTCAACGCCATCAGGCCCGTGAGGATCAGATAGATGATCGCCACGGCGGACCAGATTTCGACCGCCCGGAAATTGCTGGCCATGATTTCCTGCCCTTGACGGGTCAGTTCCGCCACGCCGATCACGATGAACAGCGACGAATCCTTCAGACTGATGATGCACTGGTTGCCCAGCGGCGGAATCATCCGCCGGAACGCAACCGGACCGATGATGTGCAGCAGGATCTTATGAAAAGGCAGGCCCATGGCCTGCCCTGCTTCCTTCAGGCCCTTGTGGACCGACAGCAGCGCGCCCCGCACGATTTCCGAGATGTACGCCCCCGAATTGATGATGAGCGTGGCGATCGCCGCGAATTCGGCGTCGACCCGGATGTCTGCCAGCAGCGGCAATGCAAAGTAGATGAACATGACCTGCACCACGATCGGCGTGCCGCGGATGACCGCGACATACACTTGCGCAATGCCCGACACGATCGCGTTCCCGTAGGCTCGCGTCACGCCCGAGAGCGCGCCGAGCAGGAAGCCGCCCACCAGGCCCCAGAACGTGATCTTGATGGTCATGAGCGTACCCGTCAGCAGATTGGGTAACGCGTCCTCGATGACAGCCCAGTCAAACTCCACGATCTTCCCCCTATGGCGCGCAGCGGCGCGCCCGCATCATGGCGGACGCGCCTCGCGACCTGGAGCGGTGGCGCGTCCGTGAAAAGTACCGCTTGGCGAGCCGGTCAGGGCTTCTTGCCGAACCACTTGGTGTAGATCGCGTCGTACTCGCCGCTGGCCTTCAGGTTGGCGAGCGCCTTGTTGACCTCGGGGACCAGTTCGCTGCCCTTGGGGAAGGCGATGCCGTAGAAGTCGCCGCTCTTGACCGAGCCGACCACCTTCACGCGGCCCTTGCCGGCCGTATTGGCGTAATACTGAACGTTGGGCGTATCGTGCACGGCGGCGTCGACCCGGCCGGTCGCCAGTTCGAGGTACGCGTTGTCGATGTTGGGGAACAGCTTGAGCTTGGCGTCGGGCACCTGAGCCTTCAGGAAGTCCACGGTCGCGGTGCCCGTCTTGACGGCGACGGTCTTGCCGGAGAGTGACTTGGCGTCCTTGATGTCGGTGTTCTTTTCGCCCACCAGGATGGCCAGGCCGCTTTCGTAATAGGGATCCGAGAAGTCGATGACCTTCTTGCGGTCGTCGCGGATGGTGATGCCCGCCAGCGCGGCGTCGATATTCTTGGTCTGCAGGCCGGGAATGATGCCGGCGAAGTCCATCGGCTGCAGCTTGTACTTGAGGTTGAGTTCCTTCGCGATGGCCGCCCACAGATCGACGTCGAAGCCGACATAGGTGTTGCCCTGCTTGAATTCGAACGGCACGAAAGCGGTATCGGTGGCCACCACCAATTCCCTGCCCTGGGCCTGAGCGGCCGAAGCGGCGCCGAACAGGGTCAGGGACAGGCCCACCATTGCGGCGGCGACTTTACGTTTGATCATGAAACTCTCCTCTTGGGGAGCGCCAGGCACCCCGGGCTTGTTGTAAGGGCATGATTCCTGGGCTGCGCCGGGTTCGCCGGTGCAACTTATCGACGATCTTAACGCATCAGGTGGAGCCCGGCGGAAGGACGGACCCCTTACAATCCGCGAGACATCCGGAGGTTTTCGATGGCCTGCAAATACGTACGCATCGCTGGAAACCGCCGCCAGGTCGGCCTGGCGCTGGGCAAGCTGGCCCGCCCCGTCATGGGGTCGTATCTGAAACAGAGCGGCACCTGGGAAGCGCTGCGGCCGTGGCGGGGCCATCCTTTCGTGGATGAGCTTGCGCAGCAGGCAGAGGCCGCCTTGCCGCAGATCTGGGAAGAACTCGACGGCCTGGCCGAAGGTCTGCGCATGCCGATCAAGGATGTGCTGCTATGGCATTGCCGCGGCGATCTGCTGCACAGCAGCACGGATGGCTGCACGTCGGCCGCCCTGCGCACCGCCGACGGCACGCGCTGGATCGGCCACAACGAGGACGGCGATCCGTATCTGTATGGCCGCTGCCATCTGGTGGACGTCGCGCTGGACGATGCGCCGGGTTACCTCAGCTTCTACTACCCGGGCTCCCTGCCCGGCCACACCTTCGCCGCCAATCGCGCGGGCCTGGTCCAGACGATCAACAACCTGCGCAACAAGCAGCGGCATGCGGGTGTGCCGCGCATGTTCGTGGCGCGTGCGGTCCTGGATTGCGCCACGCTGGACGAGGCGGTGGCGCTGCTGCGCGACCTGCCCCATGCCGGCGGCTTTCATCACACGCTGGGCGCGGCGTCAGACGCGCGCCTGCTCAGCGCCGAGGTCACGCCGGGTTCGGTGTCCGTGCTGGACATCGGCCGGCGCTACGGGCACGCCAACCACATGGTGCACGCCGCCACCCGGGGCCAGGCGCAGATCATCACCGATTCGTCGCGGGCGCGGCAGAACCGGATCGAAGGCCTGGTGGATGCGTGGCTGCCGGAATCCGGCAGCGCCGACATGCTGGCAGCCCTGCTCGATACCGAGGGAAAGCTGCCGATCCTGCGCACCGCCAAGGACGATCCCGACGACGAGAACACCCTGGCGACGGCAATGTTCGAGATCACCGATGACGCGGTCGCCCTGCGCGTCTACGACCGCAAGGCGCGCCCCGATATCGCGCTGGACGTGATGTCCGACCCCGAGTGATCGGGACCGGACATCGGGGCGTGCATCACTGCGCGCCGAAGCCGCCGCCTCCCGGCGTTTCCACGACGAACACATCACCTGGGCGCAGTTGCGCGCTGTCCTGCGGACCCAGTTCCTCGATAGTGCCGTCCACGCGTTCAACGGTGTTCCGGCCCATCGCACCCGGCTCGCCGCCAGCTAGACCGAAGGGAGCAAACCGCCGGTTGTTGGACAGGATGGCCGCGGTCATGTCTTCCAGAAAGCGAACGCGGCGCACGCCGCCGTCGCCGCCGGCATACCGGCCCTTGCCGCCCGAACCCTTGCGGATCTCGTAGGACTCGAGACGGACCGGGAAACGGAACTCCAGCACTTCCGGATCGGTCAGGCGCGAATTGGTCATGTGCGCCTGCACGACCGACGTGCCCGCAAAGCCCTCGTCATGCGGACCGGCCGCGTCGATGCGCACGGGACCGGCGCCGGTGCCGCCGGAGATGGTCTCGTAGTACTGATGGCGCGCGTTGCCGAACGTGAAGTTGTTCATGGTGCCCTGGCTGGCGGCCAGCACGCCCAGCGCGCCGTACAGCGCGTTGACGATGCACATGGACGTTTCCACGTTGCCCGCGACCACCGAGGCGGGCGGGTTCGGGCGCAGCATCGAGCCTTCCGGCACGATGATGGACAGCGGCACCAGGCAACCGTCGTTCAGCGGGATGTCGTCGTTGACCATCGTGCGGAACACGTACAGCACGGCGGCCACGGCGATCGCACCCGGCGCGTTGAAGTTGTTGTCCAACTGCGCCGAGGTGCCCGTGAAGTCGACCACGGCGCTGCGCGCCTCGGTATCCACGCGCACGGCCACGCGAATGACCGCGCCGTTGTCCAGCGGGTACTCGTAGCTGCCGTCCTTCAGCACCGAGATCACGCGGCGCACCGCCTCTTCGGCGTTGTCCTGCACGTGGCCCATGTAGGCGCGCACGACGTCCAGACCGAAGTGATCGCACATGCGCAAGAGTTCCTGCACGCCCTTTTCATTGGCGGCGATCTGCGCGTGCATGTCGGCGATGTTCTGATCCGGGTTGCGCGCCGGCCACCGGCCCGATCCCAGAATCCCGCGCGCCGCCGCTTCGCGGAACTCGCCGTTCTTGACGAGCTGGAAGTTCGTGAACAGCACACCTTCGTCTTCGACCGTCTTGGAATCCGGCGGCATCGAGCCGGGCGTCGTCCCGCCGATATCGGCGTGGTGGCCGCGCGATCCCACGTAGAACAGGATCTCGCGCCCGGCCTTGTCGAACACCGGCGTGATGATCGTCACGTCGGGCAGGTGCGTGCCGCCGTGGTACGGATCGTTCACGACATACGCGTCGCCGGGCATCATCCGGCCAGCGTTGGCGTTCATGACCGTGCGCACGGACTCGCCCATGGACCCCAGGTGCACCGGCATGTGCGGCGCGTTGGCGATCAGGCGCGCCTGCGCGTCGAAGATGGCGCAGGAGAAGTCCAGGCGTTCCTTGATGTTGACCGAGTACGCCGTGTTCTGCAGGCGGTAACCCATCTGCTCGGCGATCGACATGAAGAGGTTGTTGAACACCTCGAGCATGACGGGGTCGGCCTGGGTGCCGATCTTGCGCTGTTCACGGCGCGCTTCCACACGGCGGATCACGAAGTGGTCCTGCCCCGTCAGCTCGGCCTGCCAGCCGGGCTCGACGACCGTGGTCTGGTTGGGCTCGGAAATGATGGCCGGGCCCGACACCACGTCGCCGCCGGCCATGTCTTCACGCACGTACAGCGGGGTGTCGCGCCAGGCGCCCGCGCTGTACATGCTGACCACGCGGCGGGCCGTCAACGCGCCCTCGCGGGTGCGCGACGTCGACGCTTCGCCGACTCGCTCGCCGCCGCCGGTCGCCTCGACCGAGATGGTCTCGACCACGAGTTCGCGGTTGGGCATCAGGAACGAATAGCGTTGGCGGTAGGCGGCCTCGAAGTCGCGGCGCGCCTGGTCCAGGTCCGAGAACGCCACTTCCAGCGCGGTGTCGGTGCCGCGGTATTTCAGATGCAGGCGACGTTGCACGGAGATATCGGCTTCGGCCACGTGCTGGCGGCGCAGTTCCCCGACGGCCTGGCCTGCCAGGACGTCCAGTTCATCCTTCAGCTCACCCATCAGGGCGGCGTCCAGCACCTTCTCAACCGTCTTCTGGCGCATGTCGGTCTGGTCCGCCAGGCCCATGCCATAGGCCGACAGCACACCACCCAGCGGATGCGCGAAGACCGTCGTCATGCCAAGCGCGTCGGCCACCAGGCAGGCGTGCTGCCCGCCCGCGCCGCCGAACACGGTCAGCGCGTATTCGGTTACGTCATGGCCGCGCTGCACCGAGATGCGCTTGATGGCTTCGGCCATGTTGCCCACGGCGATCTCGAGAAAGCCTTCGGCAAGCTGCTCGGGCGACATCTCGCGGCCCGTGGCGGCGCGCACTTCGTCGGACATGGCGGAAAAACGTTCGACCACGGCATCGCGGTCCAGGGGCTCGTTGGCCTCGGGTCCGAACACCTTGGGGAAGAAATCGGGCTGGATCTTTCCCAGAAGGACGTTGCAGTCCGTCACCGCCAGCGGACCGCCGCGGCGATAGCACGCCGGTCCCGGATTGGCGCCTGCGGAATCGGGGCCGACGCGCAGGCGCGCGCCATCGAAATGCAGGATCGAGCCGCCGCCGGCCGCAACCGTATGGATGCTCATCATCGGCGCACGCATGCGCACGCCGGCCACCTGGGTTTCAAATTCGCGTTCGAACTCGCCCGCGTAGTGCGACACGTCCGTGGACGTGCCGCCCATGTCAAAGCCGATCACCTTCGGGAAACCGGCGATCTCGCTGGTGCGCACCATGCCGACGATGCCGCCGGCCGGGCCCGAGAGAATCGCGTCCTTGCCGCGGAAGCGGTGCGCGTCGGTCAGACCGCCGCTGGACTGCATGAACATGAGCCGGATTCCCGGCAATTCGCCAGCCACCTGATCGACGTAGCGCTTCAGGATGGGCGACAGGTAGGCGTCCACCACGGTCGTATCGCCGCGCGAGACGAACTTGATCAGCGGGCTGACCTCGTGCGACACGGACACCTGCGTGAAACCGATGTCGTTGGCGATGCGTGCGGCCTGCGCTTCATGGCCGGTGGCGTGCCACGCGTGCATGAAGACGATGGCGACCGCGCGGATGCCGCTGTCGTACGCCGCCTGCATATCGCGGCGCAGCGCAGCTTCGTCCAGCGGACGGATCACCTCGCCGTCCGCGGCGACGCGCTCGTCGGCCTCGATGACGGATTCGTACAGCATCTCCGGCAGCAGCACGTTGCGGTCGAAGAGCCGCGGACGGTTCTGGTAGGCAATGCGCAGCGCATCGCGGAAACCGCGCGTCGTGACCAGCAAGGTACGTTCGCCCTTGCGCTCCAGCAGCGCGTTGGTGGCCACCGTGGTGCCCATCTTCACGCACTCGACCTGATCGTCGGGCACGGGCTGGCCGGGCGCGATGCCCAGCAGCTTGCGAATGCCGGCCACGGCGGCGTCGCGGTATTGCTCGGGGTTTTCCGACAGCATCTTTGCGGTGGTGGTCGTGCCATCGGGACGGCGCGCCACGATGTCGGTGAAGGTGCCCCCACGGTCAATCCAGAATTGCCACTTCATAGGTGTCCTTGAAAACAAGAGATCGCCGGAGCGCGTTCGGCCACGGTCGGGTTGCTGACAGATCGGGGCCTTGCCCCGCATGTTGGGTTCAGAGCGACGTGGCGGCGCGGGCCGCCTGGTCGTACAGGCCGGATAGCGCGCGCAGCGTGTGCGCCAGTTGGCGGCTGAATTCCAGCCCGCCCCCGCCCGGGCCATCCAGGCCGGCGGTCAGGCATTGCTCGCGGATTTCGCCGTAGCGCTTGAGGATCGCCGCGCCTTCGGGCGTGACGCTGTAGAACACTTCCTTGCTGCTGCGCTCGCCGCGCACCACGCCCAGCCGGTCCAATTTCTTGAGCGCATAGCTGACGATGTGGGTGTCTTCGACGTTGAGCGTGAAGCAGATATCGGCCAGCTTCTTGGGCCGCTCGCGGTGGTAGACGTGGTGAAACACCATCACGTCGGTGGGCGTCAGATCCGGCAGGCCCGCGGCCGCCATGCACCGCACCGTCCAGCGATCGAACGCATGGCTGGCGATCATGAGACCGAACTCCACCTCGGAGAGATCGGGCGCGCTGCCGCCGGCAAGATGCGCCGACGATGCAATCAAAGTGGGGGTCATAGAGGCGAAAGCCGAGTGTTAACTGAACGAAATACTAATAATTTATATATATTTCATCAATAAAAAATACTCGGAAGCCGCAAAAAATCCCTCGTTTCGAGGGAATACCCCTACCGCGGCGGACGCCGCATCGGCCTTAAGGCGCGGTCCACCCCACGGGCAGATTGGCCCGGATCATCCAGCCGGCGATCGAGATGCGGGCCGCGATGTCGGGCATCTCGTCACCCGGGCCGAACCAGCGGGCGTCGGCGATTTCGTCTTCCTGGATGCGGATGTCGCCCGAGACGTAGTCGGCGGTAAACGCGACCATCAGCGAATGCGGGAACGGCCACGGCTGGCTGCCGAAGTACTGCAAGTTGCCGACCTTGAGGCCGACTTCCTCGTAGACCTCGCGGTGGACCGTCTGCTCGATGCTTTCGCCCGGCTCCACAAACCCGGCCAGCGCCGTGTAGCGCGCGGCGGGTCCGTTGGCATGGCGCGCCAGCAGGATGCTGTCGCCCTTGCGGATCAGCACCATCATGGCCGGCGAGATGCGGGGATAGGCGGAAAGGCCGCAGGCCGGGCACCGCAGGCAGAACTCGTGCGTCACGCGCTCGGCTGGCGTGCCGCAGGCGCCGCAAAACCGGTGGGTGCGCGCCCATTCGGCGATCTGATAGGCGCGGCCGGCCAGCGCCATCGATTCATCGTCGAACACGCCGAAGAGCGAACGCAGCTTCTTGAATGCGTAGCCTTCTGGCGCTTCGAGGCCGGGATCGACACATACCGTGCGATAAGGCGAACCTGTCTCCATCCAGACCGGCTGCAGGGCCGCGGCGGCAAGACCAATCCGTTCGCACAACGCCGTATCCGGCAACACGCTGGACGATGCTTCGACCAGCAACTCATCACGACGAAAAACGAAATTCACGCGGCCCTCTTCACAGCATCTTCGATTGCGCAATCTTAGAAGAAAAAGCGCGCGCCGGACGGCTTGCCTTCAGCGCGCGACGCAAACTTCGCGGCTTCATTGAACCTTCAACCAATGAACAACAGCGCCCCCCCTAGGAATTACCCGTAAAACAGCGATTTCCCGCGCTTTGTTACCGCACAGCAACATAGAATGGCACGGCGCTCAGGCGGCGCGACGCCGCGCCGCGCTTTCTTTTTTTCGCAATGCCTATCGGGCCAGACCCGTCTTCACCATTCGCAAAGAAGGACCACCATGTACAAGAAAATCTCGCTGTTGACCGGCAGCATCGTCCTGGCATTCAGCGCGGGCGCACAGGCCCAGACCAAGTGGGATCTGCCCAGCGCCTACCCGGCCAGCAACTTCCACGTCGAGAACCTGACGACCTTCATCAAGGATGTCGATTCGCTGTCGCAAGGCAAGCTCAAGATCACGCTGCACAACAATGCCTCGCTGTACAAGGCGCCCGAAATCAAGCGCGCGGTGCAAGGCAATCAGGCCCAGATCGGTGAGATCCTGCTGACCAACTTCGCCAACGAAGACCCGATTTACGAACTGGACGGCCTGCCCTTCCTGGCCACTGGCTACGACGCGTCGTTCAAGCTGTACCAGGCTCAGAAGCCGTTCCTGGAAAAGAAGCTGGCCTCGCAAGGCATGACGCTGCTGTACGCGGTGGCATGGCCGCCCCAGGGCATCTTCGCCAACAAGGACATCAAGCAGATCAACGACATGAAGGGCCTGAAGTGGCGTGCTTACAGCCCCGTCACGGCCAAGATCGCCGAACTGGTCGGCGCGCAGCCCGTGACCGTGCAGCAGGCCGAACTGGCCCAGGCGCTCGCCACCGGCGTGATCGACTCGTACATGTCGTCGGCTTCCACCGGCTACGACACCAAGACGTACGAGTACATCAAGAAGTTCTACGACACGCAGGCCTGGCTGCCCAAGAACGCCATCATCGTGAACAAGAAGGCGTTCGACGCGCTGGATCCGGCCACGCAGGAAGCCCTGAAGAAGGCCGGCGCGCAGGCCGAGGAACGCGGCTGGAAGCTGTCGCAGGAAAAGAACAAGTGGTATCAGGCCGAGCTCGCCAAGAACGGCATGGAAACCATCCAGCCCACGGTCGAACTCAAGGAAGGCCTGAGCGTGATCGGCAAGCGCATGCTGGAAGACTGGCTCAAGAAGTCTGGTGCTGATGGCCAGGCCATGATCGACGCCTACAAGAAGCAGTGATATCGCCATGCGCCGTTTTCTTGATGGTCTTTACGGCGCAGCCGGCCTTCTGGCCGGCTTGTGCACGATAGGCGTTCTGGTCTCGGTGCTGGCGGCCATCCTCGGCCTCCAGCTCGACCTGCACATCCCCGGCACCGATGCCTACGCCGGATATTTCATGGCCGCCGCCGGCTTCCTGGCCCTGGCCAGCACGTTCAAGCACGGCGAGCACATCCGCGTCACGCTGCTGCTGAATTCGCTGAATCCAGCCGGCAGCCGCCGGCTGGACATCTTTGCCCTGGCCGTCGGTTCCCTGCTGGCCGCCGCCTTCGCCTTCTTCAGCATCAAACTGACCTACGACTCCTGGCTGTTCAACGACGTTTCAACGTCGAACGATGCCACGCCGCTCTGGATTCCGCAGACGACCATGGCCGCTGGCACGATCCTGTTCTTCGTCGCCCTCGTCGATGAACTGGTCCGCCGTTCGCGCGGCATCGCCGCCGCCACTTCGCAGCAAACCCATGAATGAACTTCTCGTCATTACCTTATTGGTCGTTTCGATCTTTGTCCTGCTCGGCTGCGGGGTCTGGGTCGGCCTGACGCTGGCGGGCACCGCCTGGATCGGCATGGAGATCTTCTCCAGCCGTCCGGCCGGCGACGCCATGGCCGTCACGATCTGGGGCGCCTCGTCCAGTTGGACGCTGACCGCCCTGCCGCTCTTTCTGTGGATGGGCGAGATCCTGTTCCGCACGCGGCTGTCCGAAGACCTGTTCAAGGGGCTGGCGCCCTGGCTGAACCGGCTGCCGGGCCGCCTCTTGCACACGAACGTGATCGGCTGCGCGATCTTCGCCGCCGTGTCGGGCTCATCTGCGGCCACGTGCGCCACGGTCGGCAAGATGACCATTCCCGAACTGACGCGCCGCGGCTACCCCGAGGAAAAGATCCTCGGCACGCTGTCTGGCGCGGGCACGCTGGGGCTGCTCATCCCACCCTCGATCATCATGATCGTGTACGGGGTAGCGGCGGATGTGTCGATTGCGAAGCTGTTCATCGCCGGGATCATTCCGGGGATCGTGCTGGCGCTGATGTTCAGCGGCTACATCGCCTGGTGGGCCATCCGCAATCCCGGCGAAGTGCCGGCGGCGGATCCCGGCCTGAGCTTCATGCAGAAGCTGTCGCGTTCGCGCCACCTGATCCCGGTGCTCCTCCTGATCGGCGCGGTGCTGGGCTCCATCTACACCGGCATCGCCACCGCCACGGAAGCGGCGGCGGTCGGCGTGGTGGGCGCCCTGATCCTGTCGGCGCTGCAGGGCTCGTTGAACGGCTCCACCTTCATGCAGTCTCTGCTGGGCGCCACGCGGCTGTACTGCATGATCGCGCTGATTCTGGCGGGCGCGCAGTTCCTCACGCTGGCGATGGGCTATATCGGCCTGCCGCGAGCGCTGGCGGAATGGATCGGCGGACTGGGCCTGTCGCAGTTCGGTCTCATCATGGCGCTGATGGTGTTCTTCATCATCCTGGGCTGCTTCCTGGACGGCATCTCGATCGTGGTGCTGACCATGGGCGTGCTGCTGCCGACGGTGCAGGCCGCCGGCATCGACCTGATCTGGTTCGGCATTTTCATCGTGTTCGTGGTGGAAATGGCACAGATCACGCCGCCGGTGGGGTTCAACCTGTTCGTGCTGTCCGGCATGAGCGGGCGGGAGCTGCCCTACATCGCGCGCGCGTCGCTGCCGATGTTCTTCCTGATGATCGCCGCCGTGCTGCTGCTCTATGTGGTGCCCGGCATCGCCACCTGGCTGCCGCTGCACATGACGCTGTAACGTCGCGTCTGCGCCACACGAACCCCGTTCCAACGAACGGGGTTTTTCTTTTCTGTTCGTCCGCTATCGGCGCGGCGCGGGTTTATCGGCGTGTAAACCCGGGAAAACGCCGAATATTTTCGATATTCCCCATCCGCCAACTTACTTAGAATCCCCAGGCGCCCGTGTGCTGCACCGGCATGGCGCATCTTGCACGCTGACCTCTGCTCCGGACCCGCGCCCAACCATGGCGTCGGTGCAGCGGCCAAGCGCCCGGCAAACCGCCGGACGCCGCAAGCCACGCTACCAGCGTGGCGCAATCACAAATCAGCTACACCTGGAGGAGTCCAACATGAAACGCATCACCCTATCGCTGGCTGCGGCCGGCCTTGGCCTGGCCGCCGGCGCAGCAAGCGCCGAAACCAGCGTCACCCTGTACGGCATCGCCGACGTCAGCATCCGCTACCTCAGCACCAGCTCGGGCGCCGTGGGCGAAGACGGCAGCCGCATCTCCATGGAAAACGGCGCCATCTCCAATAGCCGCTGGGGCCTGCGCGGCTCCGAAGACCTGGGCAACGGCAACCGCGCCTTCTTCCGCCTGGAAAACGGCATCAACCTGCAGAACGGCCGGGGATCGGACACGTCCAAGGCGTTCAGCCGCCTGGCTTACGTCGGTTTGGACGGCGGCAGCATCGGTACGCTGACCCTGGGTCTGCAGAACACGCCCATGTTCGACCTGCTGGCCGACTACTTCGACCCGCTGACCGTCGGCAACTACGAGCAGAACGCCTGGCTGCCCGCCGCCATGTCGCGCGTGCGCACCAACAACATGACCAAGTACGCCAATACGTTCGGCAATCTGGCCGTCGTGGCGTCGTGGGCAAACGGCGAAGACTGGGACGACCGCAAGGCCGGCCAGCAATATGGCGCCAGCCTGCGCTACACGATCGGCCAGCTTGGCCTGGGCGCCGCCTGGCAGCAGACCTACGCCGCCACCGATTCCGACGAACGCCAGCGCGCCTGGAACCTGAACGCGTCCTACCAGTTCGAGTCGGCCAAGGTCTTTGCGGGCTACTTCAACGGCCGCGACGAAACGGGCTGGGTCAACGGCGTCATGGGCGGCACCACCACCGCCAGCCTGGACCGCAAGGACAACGGCTACTTCGCCGGCGTGACCTGGCAGGCTACCCCGCGCTGGGCCATCACGGGCGCCGCCTACTACGACCGCAGCGAGAACGTGGTCGTCGAAGGCGACAAGGGCAAGCGCTACGCGCTGGTCGCCGTGGCCGAATACTCGCTGTCCAAGCGCTCGCAACTGTACGGCACCGTCGACTGGAACAAGGTCAGCGACGCCGCCAGCGGCGAATTCGCGGGCAAGAGCAACCAGGTCGGCGCCGCGGTGGGCTTCAGGCACATTTTCTAACCCCCGCGTGTCTGACACCCGGCGCACCCAAGAAATCGGCCACCGAAGCCGATCCCTCCGCATGCCGCAATCCCCGGGTGTCTGACACCGGCCGAATCCTCCGATCGCCCCGAGTGTCCGACACCCGTCCCACACCTTGGCCGACGTACAAAGGGTGTCAGACACCCAAGTAGCGCCGTCTTCCCTCCAAGATCGTGCCAACGGGTGTCAGACACCCACAGCCGTCCCCCACCGGAGCGGCGCCCCGCACC